>DATFJZ010000142.1:0-4329 GCA_035268945.1 Desulfobacteraceae bacterium
GCTCATGGAACAGTTTGACCTGACCAAAATCCAGGCGTCGGCCATCCTTGACATCAAACTGCGCCACCTGGCAAAACTCGAAGAGGCAAAACTGAAAAAGGAGCAGTCCGCCCTTGTAAAAGAGCGCAAAAGCATTGAACAGACCCTTGGCTCCAGGGCTCTTTTAAACAACCTCATCAAACGAGAGATCAACGAGGAGATCAAGAAATTCGGGGACCAACGCAGATCTCCCATCAAACAGCGAAAAGAGGCAGAAGCCTTTTCCGAAGAAGAAATCCTGGAAGCCGAGCCGGTCACCGTTGTTCTGTCCCAGAAGGGATGGATCCGATCGGCCAAGGGCCACGACTTTGATCTGACCAGAATCAAATTCAAGTCAGGGGACGACCTCCTGGCCCACGCCAGGACCATGAGCAACCGTCCCACGGTGTTTCTCGACTCCGCAGGCAGGGCATACTCCCTTCCCACCCACTCCTTCCCCTCGGCCAGAAGCCTTGGAGAGCCCCTCACAGGACGCCTGTCCCTGCCCGGAGATTCCGTTGTCACGGCAATGCTCACCGGCGAAGACAGCGACCTTTTCCTCCTTTTCACGGACACGGGCTTCGGGTTTATCACCGAATTTGCCAATCTTCCATCCAAAAACAAAAACGGCAAGGCCGTTTTAACCATTTCCCCCAACGCCGCCATCATGCCCCCGGAGCCTGTGGCTGCCCCGGACAGCGACAATATCCTCGTCATCACCACCTCCGGGCGTCTGCTGATTTTTCCGGTAACCCAGATGCCAGTGCTTGAAAAGGGCAAGGGCAACAAAATCATCGGCATCCCCAAAGATCAGCTGTTCACCCCCGGAGCCGAGAGGGTTAAATTCCTCAAGGTGTTGCCACCGGATGCAAAAGTTGTTATCTTTTCCGGTAAACATTTCCTCAATTTAAAGCCCGGCAACCAGGAAAACTACAAGTCCAGGCGGGGCTTGAGGGGCAGGAAACTTCCAAGGGGCTATCAGAATGTCACCCGCCTGGAGATCAACCAGGCTTGATCAAACCTCCGGCCAGACCAATTGGCTGATCAACAAACTCAGGTTACGTTCTTCCTCCCCTTGCCGGCGAATGGACCCGGATGCCGGGGGATGGAGCAACCAACAGAGTTGAAATTGCCCCCCCTGTCCCATGAACGGTGCTGCAGCACCCCCCCATTAAACGTAAAGGGATTTTTATGAAAAAAATTATCAAGGACAATTTTATTGCAATTCTCTTTGTTGTCACATCGATACTGTTCATTGCCACCTGCATTCAACTGGAAAACGCCTCAACCACCAAGGGAATTGACCCAATTTCACCGAAACCACCCCGGATTTCCACCTTGGAAGCCATCAAAGAGAAGGGGAAAATCCGCATGATAACGGACAACAATGCCAACGCCTATTACATGTACCGGGGCGTCCCCATGGGATTTGAATACGACATGGCAAAGGCCTTTGCAGCGTTTCTCCATGTTGACCTTGAGGTTTTGACCCCTGGTTGGAACGCCATGTTCTCCGCCCTGGAAAACGGCAGGGGGGACTTTATCGCCTCGGGGCTGACCATAACCGACGAGAGGGAAAACAGGGTGGCTTTTTCCAGTTCCTATTTAAGGGTTCAGCAGAAACTAATCCACCACAAGTTGAAATTCGGAGCAGAAAGCCTTGAAAATCTGGCAGGGAAGACCATCCACGTAAGAAAAAAAACCTCCTACCAGACCCGCCTTGAAGAGATCAAAAACAACGGTGTAGACCTTACAATCCAGCTCCATGACAACACCCCCACCGAAGAACTGATCCGCATGGTGGCAAACCGAGAGATCAAATACACCGTGGCCGATTCCAATATTGCCCTGCTGAACCGAAGGTACTATCCCGACATTACCATTGGACTGCCCCTTGAAGAGGAGCAGTCGGTGGGATGGGCGGTGAAAAAAGAGAATACCGAACTGTTGAACCAAATTGATCAATTCCTTTCCCAGGCCGAGGGAAGCGGGCTTCTTGGAAAAATTTATGAAAAATACTACAGTGCTATCGATATTTTCGACTATTTTGACCTGAAAAAGTTTCACCAGCGCATCGAGACACGGCTTCCCAAGTACAAGGCCACCATTGTCAAAGAATCGGAAAAATTTGATTTTGACTGGCGCATGGTTGCAGCCATTGTTTACCAGGAGTCCCACTACGATGCCAGGGCAAAGAGCCGAACCGGGGTAAGGGGCCTGATGCAGGTGACCCGCAAGACAGCACAGGAGATGGGCATCAAAGACAGGCTGGACCCCCGGCAGAGCATCCAGGCCGGCGTCAGGTATCTTCACAGGATGTACCAGCGGTTTGATGACATCGAAAACAGACATCAGCGCCTGCGGTTTGCCATGGCAAGCTACAACGTTGGCTACGGCCATGTCAGGGATGCCCAGAAACTTGCCGAGGAACGTGGCCTGGACAAAAACAAGTGGAAATCCATGGAAACGACCCTGCCCCTTCTGACAAAACGCAAATTTTACAAAAAAACCAAGCACGGATATGCCCGGGGACGGGAACCGGTTCAGTACATTGAAAGAATCGAGACCTATTACGACATCTTAAAACAGAAGGCCAAGGCATAGAGTGCCCAAGGGGTCAGGCCTGCTTTGCCGCTCTGCTGAAAAGTCTTGCAACCGCAGGGCCGTTTAGTATATAATGCCCATGAGCAGCGTGATCACAACAAACAATTGAAACCGTTCTGCCCGGGCTCCAATGGATTCCGGGCTTTTCATTTTTACGAGGTAAACCTATGCAGTTAAACTGTGGAATTGTCGGTCTTCCCAATGTTGGGAAATCCACCCTGTTTTCAGCCCTGACATCGGCGCCAGCTGAAGCGGCAAACTACCCTTTTTGCACCATCGAACCCAATGTGGGGATTGTGGATGTTCCGGACAGCCGGCTCTACAAGATCGCAGACCATATCACCACCCGGAAGATTGTCCCCGCCTCTGTGGAATTTGTGGACATTGCAGGGCTTGTCAAGGGAGCTTCCAGAGGCGAGGGACTAGGCAACCAGTTTCTCGCCCACATCCGACAGGTGGGGGCCATTGTCCATGTGGTCAGGTGTTTTGATGATGACAACGTGATCCATGTGGACGGAAAGATCGATCCGGTAAGCGACATGGAAACCATTGGCATGGAGCTGGCCTTTGCCGACCTTGAAACCGTTGAAAAGCGCATCGAAAACCTTGCCAGGCTGTTGAAATCCCAGGACAGGAACGTCTCTGACACGGCCAGAAAAACCCAGCCGGTCCTTGACATTCTGAGCGAGGGGCTTGCCAACGGCAAACCGGCACGAAGCCTTGGACTGACCCGTGACCAGAGAAACCTGGTACAGGACCTCCACCTCATTACCATGAAAAAGCAGCTCTACTGCTGCAATGTCAGTGATGACGATGTTCTGGAAGAAAACGATTATGTCAAAGCGGTAAAAAAATTTGCCCAACAGGACGATTCCCAGGTGATCGTCATATCGGGAAAAATGGAAGCGGAAATTTCGGAACTGGAAACCCCGCAGGAAAAAATGGAGTTTCTCGAGGCGGCAGGACTTTCAGAATCCGGCCTGGACAGGCTCATCACTGCGGGCTACGCCATGCTCGGCCTTGAAACCTATTTCACGGCAGGGGAAAAAGAGGTAAAGGCGTGGACCTTCCCCAAAGGGGCAAAGGCCCCCCAGGCAGCCGGAGTGATCCATTCGGATTTTGAAAGGGGCTTTATCCGTGCCGAAACCTATCACGTGTCCGACCTTCTTGAATTCACGTCCGAGCTGAAACTCCGGGAAAAGGGAAAACTGAGGCTGGAAGGCAAGGAGTACACCGTCAATGACGGAGATGTCCTCCACTTCAGGTTCAACGTCTAGTTCCCCGTGTTGGGCTGCCGGTGCAACACGACTTTCCTATAAAAACACACATGTCCTGGCGGACACACAACGAAGCATGAAAGCTGTTAGCTGAGTACTGACGGCTGACGGCTTTCATAACGGGCTTAGCACAATCAGCGTTAAAGCCTGACCTCTTTGGCTGCGCTCCATTGCATAAAAAAAGCGCACCCGGTATCCTGCAGAAGGATACCCTGGTGCGCTTTTTTATTTTTTTATACAATACGGCAGTGCCTGCTAGTTAGTGGCCGGCACCCTTGCCGGAAACGGTATCCACAATGGTCTTGACAAGGACATACCCAAGCCCTGCCCCGAGGATTGCAACGGTGTACCAGGTGCCGCCGAAAAAGAGCAGATGCCCGGCATCCCACGCCCATTCAAAACAAAACGGAAACATAATCGATCTCCCTTT
>DATFJZ010000143.1:0-2722 GCA_035268945.1 Desulfobacteraceae bacterium
TACCGTTGCCTGCGATACCGTCATTGCCGCCATCGGCCAGGCCCCGGATGTCAAGGGGGTGGCGGAGCACCTCTTTGCCGGAAATGAAGAGAAGGGCCAAACCGCCGTGGACGGTGTTTTTGCCGCCGGGGATTTTGTTACCGGTTCTTCGGATGTTATCTCTGCCATTGCCGGGGGAAGGCGGTGCGCCAGGACCGTGGACAGGGTTTTGACCGGGACGGTGAGGAAAAAAGAGGTGGTTCGCCTTGAGCCGGCACGGTCCACCGACAGGAGCAGGGCCTGGGACTTTATTCCCAAGGTTCCCATGGACACCATGGCCCTTGCCCCGAGGATAGCGGAGCCCAATGGGGAGGTGGAAACGGGGTATACCAATGAACAGGCCGGTGAAGAGGCCAGACGGTGTTACCTGTGCAATCTGAAATATGAAATCGACCCCCTGTCGTGCATCTATTGTTTTGCCTGCATTGATGTGGCCCCCAAGGAGTGCATCAAGATGGTGGAATCGGTTCCCGTTATCGAAAACGGCGGCTACGGCCCCATGAAAGAGGCGTTCCAGTGGGACCGGGTGTTTGCCATCGCCATTGACAATTCTGCCTGCATCCGGTGCGGCCAGTGTTATGATGTTTGCCCCATGGACTGCATCAGCATCACCAGAACCGAGCAAATGGAAATGGACATCGAGCCTGTGGACCCGGTTTCGTTGGATGCACATTGAGATTTGGCGGCCAACCTGGGGATTCGGTCGACGTTCCGATCAACCTCGAAAATCCATTGAGACCTTTACAGGAGGAGAGATGCCAGCGAATGATCACTATCTCATCATCGGCAACGGCGCTGCCGGCAACAAGGCAGCAAAGGTGTTGCGACAGGAGGAGAGGGAGGCGAGGATCACCATTGTCTCCCATGAGAATATACCCTTTTATTCCAAACCCAGACTCATCCACTACATTACCGGCAGGATCGGCCGGGAGAAGCTCATCGTCAACAGCCTGGATTTCTACAGGGACAACAGCATCCGCCTGAGGCTGGGACAGACCGTTGAATCCATTGATCCGGATAAAAAGGAGGTGCGCCTGAAGCACATGGAGACGGTCCATTACACCAAACTGATCATCGCATCGGGATCCAGGGGCAGGGTGCTTCCCGCCATGGCCCCCTATGCCGACTGCCTCCAGTTTGTCACCGGGTACAATGATGTGATAAACCTCAAGGAGAGAATCCAAAACAGCGGGGAGTTTGTCATTGTCGGCGGGGACTTTGTGGGGTTTCAGTTTGTAAAAATGTTGAGAAAAATGGGGAAAAAGGTCACCCTGCTGCTCTGGCCCCAAGCCTTCTGGCCCCATGCCCTCACCGGGGAGATGGCCAGAACCATTGGAGAAAATCTTGCCAAAACCGGGGCCGAGGTCATTGCCGACGACAACCTTGTTCACATTGAAGAGAACAGGGGGCGGTTTTTTCTAAAAACCGCCGGGGGAGTGGAAAAAGAGACCGACCTTGTCTTCTCGTTTACCGGGCTGGTTCCGGATGTGGACTTTGCAAGGGGGTGCGGCATCGATGTGGACCGCGGGGTGCTGGTCAACCAGGGAATGGAGACCAGCGACAAGAGTATCTTTGCCTGCGGCAGCTGCGCCCAGGTCTACAACCCCTTTGCCTGTACCTACACCACTTCCATTGGCTGGCCCAATGCCGTTTCCCAGGGGGATGTGGCTGCCATGAACCTTCTCGGCCACGAAAAAAAGGCCTCGCCGGCGGGGCGGAAATACTTTGATCTGGAAGGGGTAAAAATAAAAACAACCTGGTGGCAGGAGATGGGGGACGAGGATTTATGAAAGCGATCAATATTGTCATCGAAATTTGCGGCAGTGCTGGTGAGGGGACCATATCCGCCGGGGAGATCTTCAGCCGGTTCATGAGCGGTCAGGGGTTCGAGATTATGTCCTTTGACGCCTATCCGGCAGAAATACGGGGTTTTGGAAAATGCGTGGCCCATACCCGGATCAGCTCGGACAAGGTCTACTCGCCGGGAAAATCTGTGGATCTGCTGGTGGCCCTCAACGATGTCCACGCCATTTCCCAGCTGGGGTATTTAAGGGACAACGGCATTCTCATTTACGACAGCCAGCCGGTAAAACCCCACAGGGAGGATGAAAGTGTTCTCGGCCAGGTCGGCCCGGGGGTCGTCCCCATTGGGGTTCCCCTGGCCGTTCTGGCCCAGAAGGCTGCGGGGAGCACCCGGGGACGGAACATGGTCTCCCTGGGGTCGGTGGCCGCGCTGTTCGACATGGACAGGGATGCCTTTATCACTGCCATCAAGGCCCGGTATGCCGGGAAGAAGCAGGCAATTGTGGATGCCAATGTCAACTCGTTTCTCCAGGGGTTTGACTGGACGGCGGAGAATGTGGACCATCGTGGCAGTGTCTCGTTCAAGGGAGTCGAAGGACCGCAAAAGGGGGAGAAGCTCATTGTCAACGGCAACCAGCTGGTTGCCCGGGCGGCGGTGGATGCCGACCTCAAGCTCTATGCGGGATATCCCATCACCCCTGCCACCAAAATAATGGAGATCCTCGGCAAAGAGCTGCCCAAAAACAACGGCACCATGCTCCAGACCGAAGACGAGATCGCCGCCATTGGCGCCGTTCTCGGGGCGGGGTTCGGCGGTGTCAGGGCCATGACGGCAACATCGGGTCCCGGCTTTGCCCTGATGACCGAGTTTACCGGCCTC
>DATFJZ010000144.1:0-6419 GCA_035268945.1 Desulfobacteraceae bacterium
TGGTGACGGCAGAGGTGATGGTGATGCCGCGGTTCTGTTCATCTTCCATCCAGTCCATGACAGCTTCACCGTTATGGACTTCTCCGATTTTATGGGACCGCCCCGTGTAATAGAGAATCCGCTCAGTCACAGTGGTCTTGCCCGCATCAATGTGGGCCATGATTCCGATATTTCTGATCTGTTTTATGTCTGTTTTTTTACTCATCGTATTATCAGCATGTTTGCCTTGGTTTATTGCTGGTCTACCGGGAAAATTTCCCGTTTAGAACCGTGGGATTACGTATGGTATACGGCGCCCAGACGGGGAATTGTAAAAATACCCAGACCGGAAAGTCGGTCAGTCCGCCTGCTAAAAAATATAAATCAAAGGATTAATTACCGTATTGGAGTGGGTGTGTCAAGAATTTTAGGATCTTGATCATAACACCTGCCATATCAATGAAGGGGCGGGTTTCGTTATCGGTGCTCGTATGAAACGTCCATGGCCAAACCTGACTGGGATTTGTCTCTAAACCTTGACATTTTCATTTTTTTAAATTAAATCATTTGACTGAGCGCTCGATCAATAATATCAGGGCCATCCAGCTGAAAAGATCGAGAGTGCAAGCCTGACCCGCTTTGAAAGCTGCGTTTTGAGAACCAATTATCCCTTTTTGTGCGGCCAGGCAGCAGGGAATCCGCTTCGGGACCTGTTTTGGGAAAAGGGGATAACAAGAGGAGGCATCCAGTGAAAAGAATTGCCAAAAACAGAGGAGCTGCAACGTTATGGACAAGATGAACAGTATTGAAAACGCCGATCAGGAAATGCTTTTAAAAATGGTTGTTGATTCGTTCCGGCGTGTGGTTGTTCACTATGGCCAGTGGTTTGCCCAGGTGGAGCACCAGGTGGGAACAGAAAAGGCCATGGAGATCGAAAACAGGGTGTGGGATGTGAATTTCAACAATCAGCTCAAGCGGTTGGGCAAGACCCTGGGGTTTGAGATTGACAACAACGTTCCATCTGTTTTAAAAGGGATGTCCAGGGAGAAACTGGTTGATCTTTTGGAAAAAATGGGGGTAAACTGGCTCGCCAGTGATGGGATATGGTTCCAGGCCGTGGAGAATGAGCTTGGCATGCACGATGCCAAACGGTGCAACGACACCTGCTGGACACGATATTCTCCCTTTGAGGCCCGGCGGATAAAAGACCTCCTTGAGCTTCCCCACCAGGGCGGGCTTGAGGCGTTGAAAAAGGCCCTCACCTTCCGGATGTACGCCTTGATCAACAAGCAGTCCATCAAGGATGTTGACGACAATTCATTCGTCTTTGAAATGAACGAATGCCGGGTTCAGAATGCCAGAAAGAGAAAGGGGCTTCCCGATTATCCGTGCAAATCCGCAGGGCTTGTGGAGTATCCCTATTTTGCCGCAGCCATCGATTCCAGGATCACAACGGAATGTGTGGGATGCCCTCCGGATGATCATCCCGACGACTGGTTCTGTGCCTGGAAGTTTACACTGAACCCGTAAGTCTCGATGATTGGTCCCCCTTGCCGGGAATCAGACAGAGAGCTTGATCGTCGAGTAACGTTTGGTTGGCTTTGCCGTGTTTACATCAATTTTAAATAAGGAATAGTGGTTATTATGGGAATTACAGCAGACAATCTCAAGGAGCTCCAGGAACGGAAACGGCAGATCCTTGACATGGGTGGAAAAAAAGCCCTGGAAAAAAGACGGGAAAAGGGGAAACTCAACGCCCGGGAGAGGCTTGATCTTCTCTTTGACCAGGGAACATTCCGGGAAATTGATATGTTTGTGACACACAGATGCGTCAATTTCGGCATGGAAAAGGTGGACATTCCGGCAGACGGTGTTGTCACCGGCCACGGACTGGTTGAGGGAAGGGTGGTGTTTGCCTATTCCCAGGATTTTACCGCAAGGGCCGGAAGCCTCGGGGAGATGCACGCCAAGAAGATCTGCAAGATCATGGACATGGCCATCAAGGCAGGGGCCCCGGTGGTGGGGATAAACGATTCGGGAGGCGCCAGGATACAGGAAGGTGTGGATGCCCTTTCCGGGTACGGGGATATCTTTTTCAGGAACGCGTCGGCATCCGGTGTGATTCCCCAGATTTCAGCCATCATGGGGCCCACGGCCGGCGGTGCTGTTTATTCGCCTGCCATGACAGATTGGGTCTTCATGGTCAAGGAGACAAGTTACATGTTTATCACCGGTCCCCAGGTGATCAAGTCGGTGACCGGCGAGGAGATCTCCTTTGAAGAGCTTGGCGGGGCCATGACCCACAATGAAAAAAGCGGCGTCTCCCAGTTTGCCTGTGATTCCGATGAGCATGCCCTTGAGCAGATCAGAAGACTGCTCTCGTTTCTACCGTCAAACAACATGGAAGATCCCCCCTATGCCGATACCGGGGACGATCCCCACCGCATGGATGAGGCCCTTGACACCCTTATCCCGGACAATCCCAACCAGTCCTACGACATAAAGGATGTGATCTCTTCCATTGTGGACAACGGGGACTATTTTGAACCCCACGAGTACTATGCAAAAAATATGGTGATCTGCTTTGCCAGGATGGACGGCAGAACCATCGGCATCATCGCCAACCAGCCCAATTACCTTGCCGGGTGCCTGGACATCAACGCATCGGACAAGGCTACCCGGTTTATCCGGTTCTGCGACGCCTTTAACATCCCCATGCTCACCATTGCCGATGTTCCGGGGTATTTGCCGGGGAGCGACCAGGAGTGGAACGGGATTATTCGGCATGGGGCCAAGCTGCTCTGGTGTTATTCCGAGGCAACGGTTCCCAAGCTGCTCCTGATCACCCGCAAGGATTACGGGGGGTCCTACCTTGCCATGTGTTCAAAACACCTGGGAGCTGACATGGCCTTTGCATGGCCCTCATCGGAAATTGCCGTCATGGGGGCTTCCGGTGCTGCCAATATCATCCATGCAAAGGAGATCAAAAATGCCGATGATCCGGCTGAGACGAGAAAAGAGAAGATAGCAGAGTATGAAAAGATCTTTTCCAATCCCTATTGCGCGGCCAGCCGGGGGTATGTGGATGCCGTCATAAGGCCTGCGGAAACAAGAAGCCGTCTTGTTGACGCCCTCGGGGCCCTGTCCACCAAACGGGAGATGCGGCCGGCCAAAAAACACGGCAATATTCCTGTTTAATCCGATTCTTTATTTTAAAGGGCTTCAACCTTCTGATAACTCAGAATGTTGAATTAAGGGGTGTTTTTATGACCATGGAGAGGAAAAAGCTTGCTGCAGTTACCGCAGCGGTTTTTACATATATTAAAACAGAGGAAGAGGCTGCCTGTTTTGCCGCCCAGGCTGGCCACGGCCTGCCAGGCGCTGACGAACAACCGGCCGGCAGACCACCAGCCCCCAATGTCTGGGGCAGCTGCGGCAGGAGTGATTTGATGCAGATTCGTACCATGATGCAGATGCGTGCGTTTAAACAATAACTCAGCTTTTTTTTGGTTGACAAGTCCGGGTGGGATCCTGTTCCGGGTCAAGGTGCCGGGATCCTGAGCTGTCAAGGGTCAGCTGATTTACAGGAGAAAAAATGATGGAACATGGCAAGATAGAAATGTGTGATATGAGATATGAAAAAGAGCGGCCAGCGGCAAAAAATCCTCTTATGATCGAGGATCTCTCCCTGCGGGACGGCCATCAGTCGCTGTTTGCCACCAGGGGGCGTACAGAAGACATGATCCCCGTGGCGGAAAAAATGGACGAGATCGGCTTCTGGGCCGTGGAGATGTGGGGCGGTGCCACCTTTGACACCATGCACCGCTATCTCAACGAGGATCCCTGGGAGAGGATAAGGACCCTCAAGCGCTATTTTAAAAAGACCCCGTTTTCCATGCTGCTCCGGGGACAGAACCTGGTGGGATACCGGAACTATGCCGATGATGTTGCCCAGGCCTTTGTCACCAGGGCTGCGGAAAACGGCATGGACGTGTTCCGGGTGTTTGACGCCTTGAACGATTACCGGAATTTTGAGGCAGTGGTGCCGGTGATCAAGCAGTGCGGCAAGCATTTCCAGGGCTCCATCTGTTATTCATTGACCGAACCCCGCATGGGCGGGGATGTGTACACCCTTGACTACTACATTAAGAAGGCAAAGGAGCTTGAGGCCATGGGGGCTGACAGCATCTGTATCAAGGACATGGCAGGGCTCATGGCTCCCTATGACACCTATGAGCTGATCAAGGCCCTGAAAGAGAGTGTGTCGCCAAAGATCCACCTGCACAGCCATTTCACCTCGGGCATGGCCCCCATGACCCATCTCAAGGCGGTGGAGGCCGGTGTGGACATCATAGACACCTGTCTTTCTCCCTATGCCTATCGAACCTCCCATCCTGCTGTGGAGCCCCTTGTCATGAGCCTGCTTGGAACCAACCGGGACACTGGGTTTGACATCAAGGCCCTGGGCGATATCAACCAGGTTCTGGAAAAGGAGATACTGCCCAAATACAAGCAGATCCTTGACGATACCAAGGTCTCTGTCATCGATATCAATGTGCTGCTGCACCAGACCCCCGGCGGTATGCTCTCCAATCTGGTCAACCAGCTGCGGGAGATGGATGCCGTGGACCGTATTAACGAGGTGTTTGAAGAGCTGCCCAAGGTGAGAAAAGAGCTCGGCCAGGTGCCGCTGGTCACCCCGACCAGCCAGATTGTGGGCACCCAGACGGTGAACAATGTCCTGTTTGACGATAAAGATGACCGGTACAAGATGATAACCTCCCAGGTCAAGGATCTCTGTTACGGGCTCTACGGCAAAACAGCCGTCCCCGTGGATCCTGAAATCCAGAAGAAAGCCCTGAAAGGGTATGACAGGGGAGAAAAGCCCATCACCTGCAGGCCTGCAGAGGTGCTCGAACCGGAGCTTGAAAAGGCCAAAGAAGAGATCGGCGACCTTGCCGTTGACCAGGATGATCTGATCCTCTACGCCCTCTTTCCCGTGACAGGCAAGAAGTACCTCATGCGCAAATACGGCAGGGAAGAGGTGCCGGATTCCTGCAAGGCCATCTGTCTTGAGGATGTTGCAAAACAAGAGGAGCTTGTGAAAAAGGCAAAGGCAGGCGAGCTTGTCGAGAAAACCTGCCTGGACTGCGCTCCTGAAAAGAGCGAAAACCTCCGCACCTTTAATGTGTTCATTGAAGATGAATACTTTGAAGTGGGGGTTGACGAGGTGGGCGGTTCACCGGTGATTGCCTATGCCCAGCCGGTTCAGCCGCCTGAACAGCCCCAGGCGCCTGCCCAGCCCACAGGTCCGGTTCCGGCCACTTCCCAGGGAACCAGGGTGCCGCCGCCGCCTTCTTCGGCGAAACCCGCACCGGCGCCGGCAGCTCCGGCAGCTCCGGCAGCTCCGGCAGCCCCGGCAACAGCGGCACCAGCGGCTGAAAAGCCTGCTCCGGCACCAGCCCCTGCTTCCGGTGGTGGTGGTACCCCCATCAAGGCCCCCATGCCGGGCATGATCATCAAATACAGTAAAAACGTCGGGGACAGTGTCAAAGCCGGAGACACGGTGGTGGTGCTTGAAGCCATGAAAATGGAAAACTCCCTCCCCGCACCCAAGGACGGGGTGATCAAGAGCATCGGGTTCGGTGCCGGTGATTCCGTTTCCAAGGACGCCGTACTGGCCGAGATCGAATAATCTGCACTTCAACGGGATGCAGGGCAGGGGTGCCCTGTATCCCGCCTTCCGGAATTATCTCCTGTGGTTTCATCTGTTTGACAAACGGGTTATGTGGTCTTACTTTGATTCCCGGTTCGATTTTATAAAACCCATGATCATGGAATCGGCCGCAACGAAGTTTGAAACAGCGCCAGCGGCAATGCTCTGGCGAAAACCCTTAAAGGAGAGGTATAGATGGCTATTGAAACAAAGGATGAGATGCTCGAGCGGGTTCTGAAGATGGAAAAGCCGCTGTGCCAGGACTGCAACAGAGAAATGACCCTGTGGGAAGTTCCCCAGATTACATTCAGTGACGGGCTTGGATGGGGCTCTCCCTATATGTTTGTCTGTTTTAACGATGACTGTTCCGCCTACAAACAGGGATGGGATGAACTCCAGGAAACCATGGAGTATACAGCCTCCTACCGTTGTATTACCGAGCCCGGATCGGGTCTTTATGCCTATATGCCGGTGTTCAGTGCCAGCGGCGGCAAGGGGCAGGTGCTGGATGACCAGGAGCTTGCCATGCGGGAGGCTTTCAGGGATGCCATGAAAGAGGGCTTTTCCATGCTCACGGATTTTTACATGGCAAAAGAGTGGGACAGAATCTTGAAAATGGTTCTTGATCCCAAGCAGCCGCCAAAGGTGAGGCTCAAGGGGGTTGGGATGGTCGAGGAGATCGGCGGCGTGGAAGCCATCGAACATCTTGTCAACCACAAGTTTC
>DATFJZ010000145.1:0-5071 GCA_035268945.1 Desulfobacteraceae bacterium
AAATAACGCCGCCCCTCGATGGTTCGAAACACCTCTTCATTGGCATCGGGGCGTTTCCAATACCCCTTCATCACCTGGGGGCCGCACACGGCAACTTCGCCGTCCTCTCCCCGGGGAAGCTCGTCGGTACCGTTTTCAAGGTCCACGATTTTCACATCTGTACCGGGCATGGGAAACCCGATGGTACCTATGCGCCTCCCCTCCCGGTTGGTGGGGTTGGCACTGACCACGGGGGTGGTCTCGGTGAGCCCGTATCCCTCGAAGATGATGGCACCGGTCTTTTTTTCAAACTGCCGGCACACATCCGGGGGCAGGGGGGCTCCGCCGGAAAAGCATCCCATGAGGGACGTAAGGTCGTATTTGTCGATTTTGGGATGGTTGGTAAAGGCCACAAATATTGTGGGCACCGCCGGCATGATGGTGGGCCGGTATTTTTGAACCGCCTTGAGCACTTCGGTGAAGGGGGGTTTTCCCGCCCTGGGATCGGGAATGCAGACCAACCGGCTTGCCGATGCCACAGACGAGAGCATGGCAACGGTGATGCCGAAACTGTGGTACCAGGGCAGCACCCCGAGATAGGTGTGATACCCGCCCCGGCGGATCTTTTCAGGGGGGGCTCCCTTTTCATGGACGAACATGCCGTATTCACCCAGAGCGGCGACATCATAGGTAAAATTCGTGTGGACCAGCTCGGCCCCCTTGGGGACCCCTGTGGTCCCACCGGTGTAGAGCATGACAGCGGTATCGTCACCTGGGTGGATCTCAACCTCGGGAGGGGTCGGTGCTGCCGATGCAACGATGTTATCAAAGAGATAGTGCCCCGGCTCGTGCCTGTCAGCCTTTGGTATCTTGCCCAGAAGGGAGCCGAGAAAGGCCTTGATGCCTGGCAGATAGGATTTGATGTTGCAGATCACCACATCTTCCACATCCGTATCCTGGATGGCCTTTACCGTGTTGGCGTAAAACTGGGGGTGATCCATGCAGAAGACCATTTTTGCCTCTGAATCGTTGAGCTGGTGGTTCAGTTCCGTTGCCGTGTACACAGGATTGCAATTGACACACACAGCACCTGCCTTGAGAATGCCAAAGAAAATTTCAGGAAACTGGGGAATGTTGGGAAGGAAGACAGCTACCCTGTCCTGCTTTTTGATACCCCTGGCGGCAAGGAAATTGGCAACCCTGTCTGCCGTGTCCTTGACCTGGGCATAGGTTTTTTCCGCACCGTTGAACAGGGTAAAAACATTTTCCGGATAGTACTTTGCCGCGTTGTCAAGAAGCTTGAACAGGGGGAAGTTGTAATCAGGAACAGTGTGGGCAACGCCTTCAGGCCAGAAAGGGGTCTGCCATCTGGGTACAGTCATTTTGTTCTCCTTTTCTATTTTTTACCGGCCCATGCCGGGGTTTAATGGGGCCTTGATCATAACACCGGCCAATTCCGCTGATTCCTGGGCTCCGGGGTCAACACGGCAAATCTGGCGGCATGATGTTTCAGGCAGTCATCATCTCATCGTAAATGGCAAACACCTCTTGCTTCATGGCTGCAAAGGGCTCCAGCGGTACCCTGCGGGTCTCCTCCTGGAGATCCTGCCGATGAAGGGATCGTCTAAAGGCCAGAAATGCGGTTTTCAGAGTGTCGGCATGGCTTTGTGATAAAAGACCCTCTCCGGCAAGGGTGTCAAGCAACCGCACATTGTCTGTCCACTGGACAAGGGCTGGATGGTCATGGCCGTGCTTGAGCACCAGAAACTGCACAAGAAACTCAATGTCCACAATGCCTCCTGGTTCCTGTTTCAAATCAAACAGGTGTTTCAACGATTTAAACTGTTCTCTTCGCACCCGCTCCCTCATTTCGCCCACGGCCCGCTTCAGGCTTTCAGGATTTCGGAAACGGGTCAGCACCCTTCTCCGGATATGGGAAAACCGGTTTTGAAGATCCTCATCCCCTGCCACGGGCCTTGCCCGTATGATGGCCTGGTGCTCCCAGATCCATGCCTGGTTTTCAGCATAATCGGCAAAGGCATCCACCTGGCTGACAATGGCACCGGCCTGTCCGCTGGGCCGCAGGCGCATGTCTGCCTGGTAGAGGGTACCAGCCGGGGTGTGAAGGGTAAGGGCACTGACGATCCTCTGGCCAAGCAGGGTATAAAACCTCTTTTTTTCAATGGCCCGACTGCCGCTGGTCGTCGTACCCGACCTGCCGGTGTGGAGAAAAACAAGGTCCAGATCCGAGTTGTAACCCAGCTCTATGCCGCCAAGCTTACCGTAGGCAATGGCTGCAAAGCCGCAGCAGGCGGCTTCATAGGTCTTTTTTCCAACAGGGGTGCCGTATTTTACCATAGTCTGGTCCCAGGAGATGGCAATGACACAATGGAGGATGGTTTCGGCAATCCAGGTCAAATGATCGCTCACCTTCATCAAGGGATAGTTCTGACTGATATCGGCAGCAGCCACCCGTAACACGTTGACCTGCTTGAAAAGGCAGAGCTCTTCCAGCTGAAATTCAAAATCGTCATGGGGAATATGGGCCATGCGCAGGGCCAGATCCTCTGCCAGGGCCTCTTTGCCCGGAGGGGTGTACAGGGTGCTTGGATCGATGAGCTCTTCCAGCAGCGCCGGATGGCTGGCAAGAAAGGAGACGATCCAGTGACTTTTTTCGGCAAGGGCTGCCAGGGTAGAAAGGACTCCGGGGTTTTCCAGGAGCAAAGAGAGGTAGCAGATCCGCCTCTCAATGGAGATGACAAGGTCAATGCACCGGCTCAACACCGTTTCAGGGGCCTTTGTCTCACCGGCCTTTTTCACCAGCATGGGGATGAGCTGGTCAAGCCGCCTTGTGCCGTCACTGGTGAGTTTCTTCGTATTGGGATGCTCTTCCACCCTTTTCAGCAGTTTGACCACCTGTTCAGGATTGTCGAACCCCGAAACGGTAAGAACCACCTCTTCCGCCTGGGGATTGTTCAAATGGGCCCATAGATACCTCAGCTGGTCAAGCTCCCGGTCCTGGCTCTCTTCCGTGACCAGCAGTTGGCTAAAATGGGTGTGGATACGTGTTCTGTGACCGTCCAGCGCCTGCAGGAAAGGTTCCCACCCTTGAAACCCCATGGAAAGGGCCAGGCGCAGCCTCTCTTCTGATGTTTCCGGCAGGTCGTGGGTTTGAAGGTCGGCATGCTCCTGGAGCCTGTGTTCGACCCTCCGCAAAAAGCAGTACCCCTTTTCCAGTTCTGCCCGGACCGTCTCATCAATGCAGGAGCGTGCTGCCAGGAGGGAGAGCACCCTGACAAGGTTGGGCTCCTGGAATTCGGGCTCAACCCCTCCCCGGACCAGCTGAAAGATCTGGCAGAAAAACTCCACCTCCCTTATCCCTCCGGTTCCAAGCTTGACATTGTTTTTCAACCGGGAATCTTCTGTCTGAAACGCAATGCGCTTCTTCATCTCCCTGAAGGATTCAAAGGTGCCGTAATCAAAATAGCGGCGGTAAATGAAAGGGTTCAAGGCCCTTAAAAGGGCTTTTCCCCCGGCGATATCCCCTGCCACCGGCCGGGCCTTTATCAGGGCGTACCGTTCCCACTCCCTGCCCTGGCACTGGTAGTAGTCTTCCATGGCAGAGCAGGACATGACAAGGGGGCCGCTTGTTCCAAAGGGTCTCAGGCGGGTGTCCACCCGAAAAAGGGTTGTTTCGTCCATGGCAGTATCAAACACCCTTAAAAAACGGCGGCACAATTTTGTGAAAAACTCCTCATTGGTGATTCCCCGGCCTCTACCAGCCGGAGCTGGCGTATCCGGGCAGACAAAGATCAGATCGACGTCGGAGGAGAAATTGAGCTCCCCGGCCCCGAGTTTTCCCATGCCAAGGACAATGATTCTCTGTTTTTCACCGAGGCTGTCAAGGGGCGTTTCGTACACGGAACAGAGCGTGTCATGGAGAAAAAGAAACGCCCTGTCAATACAGGCATCGGCAAGGTTGGACAGGTCCTTCAGCGTCTCTTCCAGCCCGGCTTTGCCTGTAAGA
Organism: Desulfobacteraceae bacterium; assembly: GCA_035268945.1. GTDB lineage: Bacteria > Desulfobacterota > Desulfobacteria > Desulfobacterales > Desulfobacteraceae > DATFJZ01. Next base: position 4,007 of record DATFJZ010000145.1, read on the forward strand.
TCCTGCCAGGCAATTCTCACCATCTCCCGAAGCCGTGTCTGCAGGAGAACTCGCTTCATGTCAGAGATCTCGGAAACCCCGGAGAGCCGGGCGTCGAGTTGTGCACCGTAACGGTTTTCGGCATAGGAGGTGTCAAGATCCCCTGATGTGACAAGATCCAGGAAGAGTTCAGGTTCTTTGAGGACGCTGGTGTAGATAAAATCGCTGAACACCAGGGCCCTGTCAAGGTTTTCCAGAAATTCCGGGTCCCGGGGAAGGCACAGGCCCTTGCCGGCAAAGGTTTCGGCAACCACCGCTTTTTTCTCGATCAACGCCTGTTCAAGGGGATTTGAAATCCCTGTCAATCCCATGTCATGTCCCTTTCCTCGACACCGTTTCCTCGACAGCCAGGCCGGCTGCTGCTCTTTTCAGGAACACGGCAATAGTATAGTGTCTGAACGAAAAACACCTTGCTGGACGACTCCCAGAGGAGCGATGCTCCCAATCGTGCTCCTAGACAAGGCGCAGGAAAATTTGAACCCGGAGTGTCCACGGGTCCATGAAGCTTCCCTTTTCCATCTGACGACAGAGTACCAAACCCCGCCGATTTGTCAATTTTTTTATCCCCGGACACCGGGATATTCAGATATGCCCCGGAGGGGTCAGGTTTCCCCTATTGACCAAACTGACGCTGTTTGATATCATGCCCTTTGATTGTCAACAAGACCCCTTATGAGCCATGGATGGTGAAGCATGCCGTACACAGCCATTGCAGCAACGTTACAGCACCACCATGTACTTAGGGCCATTTAAAATTTCCATGGCCCTTAAACCCCAGTGGAAACCAGGACTATGAAAGCTTTACTAGCACTTGAGGACGGCAGGACATTTCCCTGCAGGAGTTTTACCGGCGCTGGAGAGGCATCGGGAGAAATTGTCTTTAACACCAGCATGACGGGATACCAGGAAATTCTCACAGACCCCTCCTACCATGGACAGATGGTGACTTTAACCTACCCCATGATCGGAAATTACGGTGTCTGTCCCGAGGATGAAGAGTCTGACAAAATCCAGGCAGAGGCCCTT
>DATFJZ010000146.1:0-9412 GCA_035268945.1 Desulfobacteraceae bacterium
CATCGGTGAGCAGGGCACTGACCCTGTTTGCCCAGTTGAGATGGTCCACCTCTTTCTGGGCGAGATTGCCGTCTAACTTGTTGCCGTCAATGACCTGGCCGGCATTGGTGACGATGCTGCCAACCCCGGTGTAGCTGAGTATTCCCACCGTGCAGAGCAGTATCAATGTGATGGCAAATCCAAAAGCAATTTTTTGACCGATGGTGAGATGGTTCCACTTCATAGTGCCTCCTTAGGGTTTCGTGCCGGAAATTTTCGACATTGGGCTGTTTTGATCATCCAGGTTAGGAATTTGCATTCTGTTTTCCCTTCCACCGCTCATGCTTCTCAAATGCTATTTCCGCGGCATTTACCAGTTTTGACAGCTTCACCGGTTTGTGAAAATAGTCGTCAAAACCGGCTTCACGGCATTCGGACAGCTCAAACAGTGAGGAATACCCGGTTACGGCATGTATAATGGCCATGGGCATACTTTTTCGGATTTTCCGGCACAGTTCCAGGCCGTTCATCCCGGGGAGGTGGAGATCGAGAAAATAGACGGAGATCGTCTCTTTTTCAAGGATCGTTTCTGCCTCTTCGGCGCTTTGTGCCAGGACAACCCTGTACCCTGCCCGTTGAAACACCTGCTCCATGAGCTGCCGAATATCGTCATCATCATCCACAACCATGATTGTTTTCTCTGCCATAATATCTCCTGTTTCTCATCGTTTTTTTTCATTCAGGGCTTGATCACAAGCCCGGCAAAATCCCTGGTTCCTGGGCCAGTGGGAGGGTGCCGTATCCCACGTGGATATGCCGTTTTTTTTATATGAAAGTCGTGGTGCGCCGGCAGCCGATTCGGGATGTTGCCCTACGCTCATTCTCACAGCCCGTCCATGGGCTGCTCCGAGGTGAGCGGCAACTGTCTTGAGCATCCGTGCTCACAGCTGCCGCTCAAAACCGCTACGGGCAAAACCCCGAACCGGCTGCCTCTAATTCGACTTTCCATCTTTGTTGTGAGCACACTGCTCATGGCCGTTATAAAAAAAGCCGTCAGCCGTCAGCCTTCAGCTGTCAGTATTTTTCTTCTGACTACTGATTACTGACGGCTCATTACTCTCAAAGTTGATCTATGGCAGTTCACTGACCACCTGAACAGCTTTTCGGGCGATGGTTTCCAGGCTCTGGACGTGGTCCACTGCTCCCATGTCCACGGCGGCTTTGGGCATGCCGTAAACCACGCAGGAGGCTTCGTCCTGGGCAATGGTGGCGGCTCCTGCGGTTTTCATGGCAAGCAGGCCTGCTGCCCCGTCACTGCCCATGCCTGTGAGGATGATGCCAAGGGCATTGGTTCCGGCATACCTTGCCACGGAGGTGAACAGCACATCAACGGCGGGCCGCTGGTGATGAACCATTGGGCCCTTTTTCACCTGGACAAAGTACCTGGCCCCGCTTCGTTTGAGAAGCATGTGAAAATTGCCCGGGGCAATGAGCACGGTGCCATTGGCAACGGTGTCCCCGTCCTCTGCTTCTTTGATCCGAAGGGAAGAGAGGGTGTCAAGCCGTTGGGCAAAGGAGCGGGTGAACTGGGCGGGCATGTGTTGAACAACGACAATTCCTGGAGAGTTATGGGGAAGGCGTGATAACACCTCTGTGAGGGCTTTTGTTCCCCCGGTGGAGGCTCCCATGGCGATGAGCTTGTTGGTGGTTGAGGACATGGCCATTGATGGTACCGGTGCTGTCTCTGGTTTGGGTTTGTGGTTCTTCTGCTTCATTGTTGTGACATCGACTCTGTTCACCGCCCTGATTTTTTCGGCCAGCTGTGTTCCCATTTCATCTACGGAATAGGCCGTTCCGGGCTTGGCAATGACTTCCAGTGCCCCCATGGAGAGGGCTTCCATGGCAATGTCACTGCCCCTGGTTGTCAGGGAACTGACAATGATCACAGGGGTTGGAAAATAGGCCATCACCTTTTTTAAAAAAGTGATGCCGTCCATCCTGGGCATTTCAATGTCCAGGGTGATCACATCGGGTTTGAGGGTTACGATTTTGTCCCTGGCAACGTAAGGGTCCGGGGCCGTCCCCACCACCTCGATGTCCCCCTCTTTTGAGAGCTGTTCGGAAAAGACCTTTCTGACAACCGCCGAATCGTCCACCACAACCACCCTGATTTTCTTTGCCACAGCCAATCTCCTGATTATTTAGGGCCTGACCCGGCTGGTCCGGGCAAAGCGGTCTCTACAATGAAGCCAGCTTGAAAATATCGTGAATATCGAGAATCAGCCCCACCTGGCCGTCGGCAAGAATGGCGCCCCCGGAAAAGCCCTTTACCGCTCCCAGGCCCTTGCCAAGGCTTTTGATGACATACTCGTCCTTGCCAAGGAGTTCATCAATGAGAATTCCCCGGCGCTGGCTGGTGGATTCCACAATGATCACCAGCCCCTTCCAGGGCTTTTCGGCATCACAGGGGGTGTTGCAGATCTCCTCCATGGAGATCAGGGGAATCAATCCGTCCCGGTCTTTTATCATGTTGCCCTTGCCCTCCACGGAAAAACACTGCTCCTTTTCCGGTTTAAACGAGCGCTGGATGGCCATGGTGGGAATCACATAGCGCTCACTGCCCACCCGGACCAGCATGCCGTCAATGATGGCCAGGGTCAGGGGAAGGGCGATGGTGAATTTTGTCCCCCTGCCCGGGGAAGAATCGATGGAGAGACTGCCCCTGAGTTTTTCCAGTCCTTTTTTCACCACATCCATGCCGACTCCCCGACCTGAAACATCGGTGATCTCCTCGGAAGTGGAAAATCCCGGCTGCATGATCAGCTCATACACCTCCTTGTCGGTGAGGTTCACCTCTTTTGATGCGATTCCCGTTGCCAGGGCCTTGTCCAGAATCGTTTTCCGGTCCAGCCCCCTGCCGTCATCCTCGATCTCGATGATGATGTTGCCCCCCCGATGAAAGGCCTGCAACGAGATGGTTCCCCTGGCCGGCTTTCCTTTCCGGGCACGCTCTTCACTGTTTTCAATACCGTGGTCTGCCGAGTTCCGGATCATGTGAACCAGGGGTTCGTACAGTGCGTCCACCACGTTTCTGTCGATTTCTGTCTCTTCTCCGGCCATGGCCAGCTCGACTTTTTTCCCCGATTTTCGGGAGAGATCCCTGACCAGGCGGATCATTTTCATGAAGGTGGATTTGATGGGAACCATGCGCATGGACATGGCAACATTCTGGACGTTTGAGATGATCTGTCCCAGCTGGCCCATGCTCTGGGCCAGGCCGGAGTTGATGCCGGCCTTCTGTTTGAGCATGGACTGGGCAATGACCAGTTCCCCGGCAAGGTCCACAAGATCGTCGAGTTTCCCCGTCTCCACCTTCACCTGGGTGGTCATCGGCTTTTTTCTTGTTTTTTGATCCATCAGGGCCGAGGCGACATCACTGGAGCTGGCCTTTTTCTGATCAATGAAAATTTGACCGATCTGTTTTCCCGGATGTTCCTGCTGAAAGGCCAGGGACTCGTCAAGGGCGTTCTGGTCCATGACCCCCCTTTCCACCATCAGCTCGCCAATGGGCTTTTTTCCCTGGCTTGCCAGGGAGACCTGGATCGCCTGAATCTTCTCTCTCAGGGTATCCACGTCAATGTCGCCGTCTTCTGCCCTGGTGCCCCTGGCCAGGCCCTGGCTGACCCTGTCAAGCAATGCTTTCAGGGTGTCCACGGATTCCAGGACGGCATCCGCCGCCGTGTCATTGATAATGAAATCACCGTTCCTGGCACTGTCCAGAAGGTTTTCGGTGGTGTGGGCCAGTCGGTTGATCGTTGCCAGATTGAGGAAACCGGCAACCCCCTTGATGGTGTGAAAGGGGCGGAAAATATTGTTAATGATCTCTCCGTCCGTGGGGTTCTGTTCCAGCTCCACCAGACTGACCTCAATGGTGGCAAGGTTGTCAGCGGCCTCGGCGGTAAAATCGGCGAGGATTTCGCAGTCTTCCTCGGACAGGGGTTCTAAAGAGGATGGCTGATCGCTGACCGGGTCTGCTGCCGTTGCCTGTTCCCGGACCTCTGGTGGTGTGTTTTCGTTGCCTGATTGTTTTGAAGGTGCTGAGGTAATTTCTCCCTTTGCCGGATGGTGGCAGAGCAGTTCCATGGTGTCGGAAATGTCAAACATGAACGCCTCGCCCTTTTTAAGGCTCCGCAGCAGGGCTTTCAAGAGGGTCAGGCCGTTTTCAAGGGAGGAGGTGGTGTAGTTGCCGCCGGCTTCCATCTCCTCGATGTTTTCCATGCAGGCCTGAACGACCTTGAGAAACGTCTGGTCTTCCAGCTGTTCAAGGGTTTCTGAAAGGATTTTTAAATCGGCAAGCATTGCCAAAAGCTTATCGTGCTCCCCGGGGCAGAGGGATCCGATCTTGTTTCCGAATGTTTTGACATACGACTGGATTGTATGGATCATCCGGGGGTCGGTTTTGCCCGGTGTGTCGCTGGCGGCCGATTCGGCGGCGACACCGGTGTTGTCATTGTCCGGCGGAGGTGGATTGGCGGACAAGGAGCCTTTTGCATTTCGAACCACCGTTTCGAGTTCCGAGATCGTTGTGCCGAGCTGTTCCAGATGATCGCCGGATTGTGCAGCACCGTTGTGCAGTGTCTTGTCTGCAAGCATCAATGCCTGCCCTGACTTTTCTTCAAGGGCTTTTATCCCTGTTGTTTTTGCCTGTTCGTTGAGATTTTGAAGTTTTGGCAGCAGGTCGGATACCGTCTCCGGTTCCGATGTATCCAGCAAAACAACGTCAAGGGCAATTTCCTGTAAAAGGTCCTGAATAATTTTTTCTGTCATGGATTAAGCTCTCCAGTATGTCATCAAAACTCACGTGTCAAAGGTCTGCCGTCCACCCTCAAACGGCCACTTTCCACCGTTGAGATGAATCGTCTCTGCTTGTGCCGGGCGATCCTGGCGGCAGGCTTGAACTATGCCGTTTTCCCAAGGGCATTGACCTCGTCATCGGACAGGACTCTGTCAATATCCAGGAGGATCTTCACCCCCTTGTCCACCTTGGCCATGCCCATGATATAGGATGTTTCGATGCGGGCGCCAAATGCTGGAGTTTCCTCGATTTCTTCTTCCTTGATGTTCAGCACTTCTGACACGGCATCAACAACAATGCCCACCATGATGGTTTCTCCGTCCTTGTCAAGCTCCACAACAATGATGCAGGTCCGGTCGGTGTAATCCATGGGCGCCATGCCGAACCTCAGCCGCAAATCCAGCACAGGAATTACCTTACCCCGGAGATTGACAATGCCCTTGACAAAGTCCGGGGTTCTTGGCACGGACGTGATGGGCATCATTCCGATGATCTCCTTTACCTTGAGAATTCCGATGCCGTAAGACTCCTCCTTCAGGATAAATGTCAGGTACTTGCCCTCTATCATGGTTGTTTTTCGAATTGCCTGGTCGATGGATTCCCCGCTTTCTGACATTGTTCCCCCTTTTTGCTGGGTTATTCCCCGGTTTGTCCTGGGGCTGCATGCAGCCCCAGGAAAATGATAAAACGGTGGTTTTAATACGGGTACCAGTCCTCGCTGCGCAGGCTGTCCACCTTTAATACGGCGATTTCGTTGGTATTCGTGTTAAAAACGATCTTTCTTCCCTTGGCGCCGCCAATGTCTTCAGAGATAACAGATATGCTTTTTTCTAGCAAAACCTTTTTTGCCATGTCAATGTTTTCCCTGCCAATGTTTTTTTCACAGCGATTCTGATCATGGGCACCCCCGAAAATCTGTGCCTCCACATGTTTTTTCCCGGACCCGTGGCTGAGCACCATCTTTACCAGGGCCGGGGTTGCCACATTGCCGTAAAGCGCTGTTGCCCGGTGTTTTTCAGCGATGAAGGGAAGCTGGAAATGGTTCATCCCGCCGATGTGGTTCTTCCTGTCGTAAAGGACCACAGCAACACTGGAGCCAATCACCGTTGAGATGGTAAACGGGGTGTCAGGCACAAAAATGTATCCAGGCTGGAGAAAGTAGTTGGTCGTGTCAGGGGTTTTCGAGAAATAGCTGTCTGTGTTCATTTTTTTTTCCTGTATCCGCTGGGCATGACAGTGGTAAGCCCGTGATCCAGTCCCTGGAGGCTTTCCGAAAGCCCCACGAAAAAATACCCCCCCGTTTTCAGTGCGCTGCACAGGTTTGTTACCACCTTCTGCCGTGTGGGATGGTCAAAATAGATCATCACATTCCGGCAGAAAATAATGTCAAAGGTCTCCTTGGGGGTGTCGCTGATGAGGTTGTACTTTTCAAAAGTGACAAGGGACTGGACAGATGGCTTGATTTTTACATGGTCCTGCCATTTGCCCCTGCCCTTTTGAAAGTAGGTGTGAAGGGTCTGCACGGGAACCGATTTCATTTTGGCCGCCGTATAAATTCCTTTTCGGGCAATGGCAAGCATGGAATCGGAAAGGTCGGATCCGTAGATCCTGAACTGGAAACGGTTTTCAAGGAGCTGTACCGCCAGGGAATAGGCCTCTTCCCCGCTGGAGGATGCAGCACTCCATATCTTGAGGGGTTTCTCCCGGGAAAGGTTCCTGATGATATACTCGCAATGCTTGTTTTCCCGGTAGAAAAAGGTGTGATTGGTGGTGATCACATCGATAAAGCGCATGAATTCGGTTTTGTCCTCATCGATCAGGCGGATATAGTCCGACGGTGTGGCTGTCTCTGTCCGGCGCATTCTTTTTCCCATGCGTGCCCGTAAAAGTTCCAGCTTGGACTCCTTGAGGTCTATTCCCGACTCCCGGTAAACCAGACTGGCAAGTTTTTTGTACTGGGTCTGGGTGATCGAGGCTCCTGCCATGGCTGTTTTTAACTCCTCTTCAATCCGGTTGGGATTCCCGCTGCAGCTGGGTTTTTTCCCTTGGCAGCACGAGGTTCATCACCACCCCGAGGATGCCGGCCAGGCCGATTCCCTGGAGGGAGAACTGACCGGCGGAAAAATTCATTCCCCCGATGCCGAAGACCAGTATCAGCCCGACGATGGAGAGGTTTCTCGGTTCTGTGAGGTCTTCGCCTGATTTGACAAGGGTGTTGAGGCCGATGACCATGATGGCTCCGAAGAGCAGCAGCATGATACCCCCCATGACCGGGGAGGGGATTGTCTGGAGAAGGGCTCCTATCTTGCCGACAAAGGCCAGGAAAATGGCCGTGATGGCGGCCCAGGTCATGATGGCGGGGTTGAAAACCTTTGTCAGAGCAACGGCCCCTGTCACTTCGGAGTAGGTGGTATTGGGAGGCCCGCCGAGAAAAGAGGCAAATGAGGTGGCGACACCGTCCCCAAGCATGGTGTTTTTAATGCCGGGTTCCTTGATGTAATCTTTGCCCGTGACGCTTTTAATGGCCAGGACATCCCCGAAATGCTCAATGGCAGGCGCTATGGCAATGGGAACAATGTACAGAATCGCCTGGAAATTCCACTCTGGAAAAACAAAGTTCGGTATGCCCAGCCATGCAGCGCTGAAAACCGTGGAAAAGTCCACAATACCGAAAAAGAGAGAGATGGTGTATCCGATGATGATGCCGCAGAGAATGGGGATCAGTTTTAACATGCCCCTTCCCAGTATGGATATGAGAACCGTTGCCCCAAGGGTGATAAGGGAGATGGTCATGGCGGTGTTTTCCGGGAAGAGGACAATAGAGCCGTCACCGGATTTTCCCATGGCCATGTTCACTGCCACAGGGGCCAGTATCAGGCCGATCACCATGATCACAGGCCCTGTGACAACCGGGGGCAGCACCCGCTTGATCACATCGCTTCCCCGCCACCGGATGAGGAAACTCAGCAGGATATAGACAAAGCCGGCGGCGCAGAGACCGCACATGGTTCCGGGAATTCCCCAGGTGCTGACCCCGTACATGATGGGGGGAAGGAAGGCAAAGGAGGATGCAAGAAAAACCGGCACCTGTCCTCTGGTGATCACTTGAAAAATCAAGGTGCCTGCCCCTGCGGTGAACAATGCCACATTGGGGTCAAGACCGGTCAAAAGGGGCACCAGAACCAGGGCGCCAAAGGCCACAAAGAGCATCTGTGCTCCGAGAAGGCAATCTTTCAGCCGGAAAGTGTAATCGGTTGGTGAATCAAAGGGTTGCGCCATCTGTGTACTCCTCAATTATAATCAGCCATCTGTTATTTGTAATCAGCTATCTGTTATTTTGTTCCAAAGATCTTGTCTCCAGCGTCCCCCAGGCCGGGAAGGATGTAGCCGAATTCGTTGAGGCCGGCATCAATGGATGCCACGTGGATATCCACATCCGGGTGCCTGGCTTCCACCTTTGCGATGCCTTCGGGGGCGGCCACGAGGAACAGGCCTTTGATTTTTGTGCACCCTGCTTTTTTGAGCAGGTCAATGGTGGCAATGAGGGTACCGCCGGTGGCCAGCATGGGGTCAAGGATCAGCGCTGTTCGTTTTTCCATGGCGCTTGCCGTTTTAACGTAGTACTCCACCGGCTGAAGGGTCTCCTCGTTGCGGTAAAAACCCACGACACTCACCTTGGCCGATGGGATAAGGTCGATGACACCGTCCATCATGCCGAGACCTGCCCTGAGAATGGGCACGATGGTTATTTTTTTCCCCTTGATTTTTTCCACATCAACATCACCGGCCCACCCCTGGATGGTCTTATGTTCGGTTTCAACGTTTTTTGTCGCCTCATAGGTGAGAAGCCTTGCCAATTCCGACGACAGATCCCTGAAATCCTTGGTTGAGATATCCTTGTCCCTTATCAGCCCGAGTTTATGCTTGATAAGCGGATGATCCTCTACATATACAGCCATATTTATCCCCCTTAAATTAACATGTGTCAGCCCTGCTGCCCTGCCGCCGCATCGGTGCCTTAATACCCCGCCAAAAAATCTTCTCATCCTATAAAAAAAGGGTGGGGCCGTCAAGGAAAATGAAGATTGATATTTTTGTTTTTTTGTGGTCAAACAGGGCCATGGAAACGTCCCACTACATAGAAGTGGCCGTGGCAGTTCCCGTTCACGGTACGTATACATACAGGGCCCCGGAGCACCTTGACAGGAGGGCAGAGCCCGGCATGCGGGTGCTGGTGCCCTTTGGCCGGCGCAGGATCACCGGGTATATTCTTTCACGGAACGGGCAGCACAACGGATACACTGTGAAGAATATTCTCGATCTTCTCGACGAGCGTCCCCTCTTCCCCCGGACCATGGTTCCCCTGTTCCGATGGGTGGCAGACTACTATATCCATCCCATCGGCGAGGTGATAAAAACAGCCCTTCCCGTGGGATTGAACCGTTATGATGTCTCGTGTGTCTCTCTGACCCCCAGGGGCATCAGCGAACAGGAGCGGGGGAGCCTTTTGCCCGGAGAGTCGGCCCTTGTGGATATCCTTGCCCACAAAAAGCCCCTTTCTTTAAAAGCCATTGCCGC
>DATFJZ010000147.1:0-4344 GCA_035268945.1 Desulfobacteraceae bacterium
GGGACGCCGTTGGCATCCCCCCGGAGTTGGTAAATCAGAAATCGGAAAAGTCGTCATCGTCCATGGGGATGACATCCTTGGGATTCACCTCGGTTTTACGGGACAGGGACAGGGATTTTTTGGGCCCTGCAGAGAGTTTCCCACTGCCAGAGGCCCTCTTCTGCCCTGGACCGGTGATGTGCCGGGACTGCCGGGATCGGGAAGAACCGCCCTGTCCACCGGTTTTTGAGGCACCCACCATGGTCACCAGTTCTTCGACGATCTGCTTCATCTCGTCGGCCTGGGCACTCATCTCTTCGGCGGCGCTGGCCGCTTCCTCGGCATTGGCGGCGTTCTGCTGGGTGACCTTGTCCATGTCGGCCACGGCCTGGTTGATCTGGTCGATGCCCTGGGTCTGCTCGCTGGAAGCGGCAGTGATCTCCCCCACCAGCTCGCCCACCTTGCTGGAGCTCTTTTCCACCTGGATGAAGCTCTCCCGGGCCGATGTGGTCATCTGGGCCCCTTCGTCGATCTTTTTCACCGTGTCTTCGATGAGTTCTGCGGTGTTTTTGGCCGCCTCGGCGGCCCGCATGGCAAGATTTCTCACCTCGTCGGCCACAACGGCAAAGCCGGCACCGGCTTCACCGGCCCGGGCCGCTTCAACCGCCGCGTTCAGTGCCAGCAGATTGGTCTGGAAAGCGATCTCGTCGATGTCCTTGATGATCTTGGAGATTTCGCCGCTGGATTTGGAGATCTCACCCATGGAGTTGCTGAGGCCCTCCATGGAGTCGTTGGCCTGGGCGATTACCTTGCCCGTCTCTTTCATCATGGTATCGCCCTGGGTGGCGTTTTCGGCGTTCTGCCTGGTCATGGAGGCCATCTCCTCCAAAGAGGACGAGGTCTCTTCCAGGGACGACGCCTGTTCCGAGGAGCCTTCGGCCAGGGTCTGGCTGGAGGCGGACACCTGGCCCGAGGCCGAGGCCACCTGGTCGGCACCGCTGTTAAGACCGTCAATAATTCTCCTGACCGGTCGGGTAATGCTCAGGGTGATGGTCACGGCAAGGAAAATGCCCAGGATCAGGGCCACGGCCAGGCCAATGAGCATAACCGTGGACGAGGTGTTCAGGCTGTTCATGGCGCTCTGGGCAATGGTCTCTGTCTCTTCCAGCCCGGCATCGGCAAGGGTCTTGGCGGCAGTAATCATCTCCTGGCCGGTTTTATCACGAACCCTGCCAAGTTCCTGAAGCTTTTTCCAGTTCCCGAGAAAGTCAACCATGGCCTGGCGGTACGCCTCACCGTTCTCTTCAACGGCATCGATCATGGCAAGGTCTTTTTCAAGGCGGGTGATGGCCCGCAAATCCCTGAATTTTTCATCCAGACGGGCAAAGCTTTCAATGGCGGCATCCATAACCTTGGGATCCCGTGTGGCCTGGGATTTGAAATTATTGATGCGCGCCGCGTTGCCGATGTCGATCACATCGTTGACAAGGGATATTTTTTCGTGGCGTTCGCGCATATCAACGGCCAGTTTTTTCTGCTGACCATCGAGAAAGGCCTGGCAGTTTTCCCCATAAATTCCGGCATGTTCATCCATCTGCTTCTTTGCCCGGTCAAAGGCATAACTATCGGCGGAAACGCCTTTGCGAAATTCCGTTAAAAAGCCCTCCATGGCGGCCTGATACCCCCCGGCCGCTGCAACAATTCGGTCCATGCGCTCGATGTCCGCCTCGCTTCTGGCAATTTTACGCATGGCCTTGACAAGGGCGTCCACCTTGTTCAGGGTCTCAATGGCAGCCTGCATCATGTCAGGATCATTGCGGCTCTGGGCCTTGAAATTTTGGACCCTGGCCCTGTTTCCCACATCAACCAGATCAGTGACAAGGTCGATTTTTTTTCGGCGCTCGGCCAGGTCTTTTTGAAAGGCCTGGTTCTGGCCCTCGAGGAACTCACCACTTTTTTCCATGTAAAGGGCGGCGGCCCTATCCAGTTTCCTTCGATCCCCTTCAAGGGCATTGACAAAACGTCGTGTCTCCTCAACAGCAGTGGTGTATTCCGACTGACTGCTCTCAATGTTGTCCAGCTGAACCGAAAGTTTTTTGAGATTTTCAGACTCCCTGTCAAGGGTTCTGCCCTCACCCACGGCACGGGTAAGGATCTCAAGCTCCTTTATTGCCTCTTTGTGGTAGATCTCGTTCTCTGTAAAGCCGTAACCGCGCATGGCGTACATGATGCGGTTGGAAGCCCCCCGGATCCTGGCCCCGACACTGACTTCGGGAACATACTCCCTGGCCAGCATGGTGGACTCCTTTGACACCCCTTTCATGTTGATCACAGCCATGCCCCCCAGGACCATGGCAACGACAATCAAAAGACCGAATCCCACCCCGATTTTTGTACCAAGCTTCATGTTCTTCATCTGTTCTCCTTTGTCGTATCACTGTTCTACACGTTATTCAAAAAAAGTATCTGCTGCCGGTGTCAAAGATGGCTAGGCCACATCCTGGATCGCTTCCATCTCGGAATTGTCCAGCACCCGGTCGATATCCAGAAGAATCTTGACCCCCCCTTCCAGCTTGGCCATTCCCAGAATGTACCGGGTCTCCAGCTGGCTACCGAAGGATGGGGACGCCTCGATGTCTTCCCCCTTGATGGCAAGCACCTCGGACACTGAATCCACCACAAGCCCCATGATGATCCGGGTGTCTGCCCGGTTTACCTCCACAACGATGATGCAGGTTCTTTCGGTGGTTTCAGCGGCTTTCATTCCAAACCGGGTCCTCAAGTCCACAATGGGTATCACCTTACCCCGAAGGTTGATCACCCCCCTGATAAATTCGGGACTTCTCGGCACCGACGTGATGGTCATCATGCCGATGATCTCCCTGACACTGTTGATGCTGATGCCGTAATCCTCGGCTTCCAGAACAAAGGTGAGGTACTTTCCCTCTTTTTCGTAACAATGCTGCCGGTGGTCATTGCCCCGGCGGTGATCTTCAGACGACATGCCTGCCTCCTTTATGTTGATGGCTTGGTTTTTGTTTCTCCCTGGGATGCAATGAATCTGCCGGACCAGGGTTTCCACGGCAAAGGGTTTCTCAACAAACCCGTCACAGCCGTTTTTCAAGGCCATTTCTGCCAGTTCACCGGTGCCTTCAGCCGACATCATGATCACTGGAAGTTTTGGATAAAGCTGCTTGACCGCTTTGACAAGGGTGATGCCGTCCATTCCCGGCATGGCATAATCGGTGAGGATAAGATCAATGGCAAAAGCCCTGGTTTCAAGGCAGTCAAGGGCCTTCCGGGCGCTGGATGCCGCCAGGGTTTGAAACCCGTTGCTGCGAAGCGTCAGACAGAGGCTCTTCAATTGTTCTTTTTCGTCATCCACCGTAAGAATCTGCATCCATCTTCCCCTGTTGATGCCGTGACGTTGATGTTTGTCATCCATGACAGAAAACAAAAGCAATATTTGTACCATAGCAAAAACAAAAGGATAAAATCCCTGAAATAAAAGGATATTTTTCAAAAGATCTTTAAAAAAGAAGCATTGGGGAGGGGTGGTGCGTTTTATCACACACTTTTTTGACTGGTGGGGAAAAATCGAAACAGAAGGCTGGAAAACGGGGACGCCAGGAATAATGGTACAAAACGCACCACTGTTACAAAACATACCACCCGTCTTGCCAGTGGCGCTTCCAGGCGCCGGTGGAAGCCCAATATTTTTCTTGATCAAAGGGTAGAACTATTGTACGTTTTTTTTCGGGGAATTGGTTTTTGAGCTGATTATAGAATTCAATATATGAACCAAACCATGTCTGATCGGATCGGCTATGATGCCACAGGGGAATTATGCTATGAATCATTGCACGGACTCACTAAAACCAGTTTCACCAGCAGCAGGGAAACCCTGGCTGCTTTCAAAACAGAGCCGTCTATGTTTGATCTTGTCATAACAGATATGAATATGCCGAATATGAACGGCTTGCAGCTTGCTGAAAAACTGATCGACATCAGGCCGGATATCCCCATAATCCTTTGCACCGGATTCAGTGAAAGGATCGACAATAAAAAAGCTGAAGTCCTTGGGCTCAGGGCGATGCTGAAGAAACCGGTGGGGATGAAAGATATCGCTCACAAAATCCGTGAGGTGATGGATAGTAAAAACCCTTCTGATTCAAGGAGTTAAAAATGAATAAAGAGGCACTGATACCGGAATCACTGATGGGCAAATGGCAGAATATTGTTGACCTGCTGGCAAATGTGCTGGCTGTTCCTTCTGCAATTATCACCCGGGTTGAACCGCCCGAAATTGAAGTCATCCGTTCCGCCAGGATTCCAGATAATCCCTATAAATCAGGTGATAGAGTA
>DATFJZ010000148.1:0-2778 GCA_035268945.1 Desulfobacteraceae bacterium
CGGAGGGCTTTTTGCCCTGCCAGGCTAAAAATCAAGAACTGCGGCCACTGGTCCTCAAACAGCTTGATTTTCTTAACGCCTGGCAGGGCAAAAAGCCTGATCTCCTTTGGTTCTCAATGTTCCTGACAGGGCAGCCGCCGGGGGGCTCCTAGTCGGTTCTTCCGGAAAACTGGATCATCGAGTGTAAGGGACAAAACCCGGATCGGCTGACTCATAATTTTAGCCGTGGGGTTAGGCCTGACCCCTTTGGCCAAAAGATAAGCCCGAAAGTTGAGTTGATAATATCAAAGGGTTATGAAAATTCATGACCAGGAGATTTTTACTTTTAAAAAAAAGGTAGTTAACAAAATGTGTAATAATTGCAGTGACCATTCCCACACCCACCACCATCACCCCGAGATTGTACAGATCATGCCGGTTCACCAGGAGCTGTATGCGGTGTACAACAGTGAAAAACCCATGGAGCATGCCGTTGTGCAGGGAAAAAACGGTTTCAGCCTGGTGCCTGTGTTGTTCTTCGGCCTGATCCGCCATGGAGAAAAAACCATGGTCGAGGGGTTCTTTGCCTCCCACTCCATCAATTCCTGTGAAGATATCCAGGGATTTAAGGGGTATGCCTCTTCCCTGTCCGATGCTGAAAGGCTTTACGCCTGAAGCGGACACGAGTCGCTAAATAATATTCATTTTTTTTCTTGACAAAGGGAAAAAGCCGGTGGTATTGCATGGGTGTGTAGTTATTAAATAGCTAAATAGTAGCGATTTTGGCTGGCAGGTTTCTTTTTTCTCTTCAAAGGAGAGAAACGGTGCAGGTGCCTGTGTCAACTGCACCGGGATTTGTCAGGGCGGGAAACCAAACCGCCAGCAGAAACCGGCCCATCGATGGTTATCCCGGACGATGATATTATTTTTCGAAAACTTAGGAAACTTGAACCGCCAGTGTTCGTTTCATCAAATGAAAGGAATCAAGAACAATGCACAAGCTTTTAAGTGAAAACCATGAAGAAGAGATCATGCTGCTGGGGAACGAAGCCATTGCCCGGGGAGCCGTTGAAGCCGGGGTCGCCTTTGCCACAACCTATCCGGGGACCCCTTCGTCGGAGCTGTCGCTGAACCTGTTTCAGATCTCCCAGGAGACCGATCTCTATTTTGAATACAGCACCAACGAGAAGGTTGCCCTGGAAGTGGCCGCCGCAGCGGCAAATTCAGGGCTGCGCACCATGTGCATCATGAAGCACGTGGGGCTCAACGTTGCCGCAGACCCCCTTGTGACCCTTGCCTACGTCGGCGTCAAAGGGGGGCTTGTGATTCTCTCGGCAGACGATCCCTCCATGTTTTCCAGCCAGAACGAACAGGACAACCGGTACTACGGAAAACTTGCCGGCATTCCCGTCCTGGAACCCTCGTCGGTAAGTGAGGCAAAGGAGATGACCAGGGCGGCCTTTGAGCTTTCCGAACAACTCAACGAGCCTGTTATTTTGCGTACCACCACCCGGATCAACCATTCCAGCGCCTTTGTGGGGCTTGGCAGGATGAAAAAGCGCCAGACAAAGGGATATTTTGAGAAAAATCCCTTCCAGTATGTCACGGTGCCGGCGGTATCCCGGAAACTTCATGTAAAGCTTCTCGAGAACCTTAAAATTGCAGAAGGGTTGTCTGACACATCAGAGCATAACTTTATCAAAGGCGAGGGGAGATTTGGGATCATCTGCAATGGTGTCAGCTTTCTCTATGCCGCCGATGCCGTTAAAGAGCTTGACATTGAAGACAGGGTGAAAATTCTGCGCATCGGGTTTTCAAATCCCCTGCCCGGGACCATGATCAAGGCGTTTGCTGCAGGGTGCGAGAGGATACTGGTGATCGAGGAGGGCGAGCCTTTTATGGAAGAGGCGGTCAAGGCCTTTGCCCAGGAAGAGGGGCTTGTCCTGCCCATCAACGGCAAGGGGGATGACCTTTTTTCCCGCCTTTATGAATTCGATCCCGCCATGGTCAGAGAGAGAATCGCCGATTATTTCGATGTTTCCCACACGGCCGCTGTTTCAGTGGACACCAAACACCTCCCTGAAATTCCCCAGCGTCCGCCGAATCTCTGTTCCGGGTGTTCCCACCGGGCGACCTTTTACGAGGTGAAAAAGGCGGCCCAGCAGATCGATGCCGATACCATCTGCCCCAATGACATTGGCTGTTACACCCTGGGGTTTCTGCCGCCATTGAGCACAGGGGACTTTGTGATCTGCATGGGCTCTTCGGTGAGCACGGCCTGCGGTTTTTCAAAGGCCTCGGACCAGAAAGTGGTGTCATTCATCGGGGATTCCACCTTTTTCCACTCGGGCATCACTGGTCTTGTCAATGCCGTGTTCAACAACCACAATTTTACCCTGGTCATCCTGGACAATGGCATCACCGCCATGACCGGTCACCAGCCCAATCCCGGTGTTGACATGGAGCAGATGAACCTTGCCGGATACAACAAGATCTCCATCGAGAACCTGGTGAGATCCCTTGGGGTGGAACATGTCACCCTGGTCAAACCCTTTAAGGTGAAAAAGAGCATTGCTGCCATCCAGGAGGCCCTTGAATACAAAGGTGTCTCGGTCATCATCTCCCAGGAGCCCTATGCCCTTTATGCCAAGAGCCTGAAAACCCTCAAGGTTCGTCCCTTCAAGGTGACAGACAAATGTCTGGACCACAGAACCTGCATCGATGAGATCGCCTGCCCCTCTTTTTTCCTGGAAAACAAAAGGGTTAACATCGATGCAGACACCTGTGTGGGGTGTGCCG
>DATFJZ010000149.1:0-5972 GCA_035268945.1 Desulfobacteraceae bacterium
GCCACGGCAAAGCCACCTTGCATCTCTACCACAGCCCTGACAGCGGCCATCATATCCCTGTCACTGGCACCGGCCACAATGATGTTGTGGGAATCGTGGGCCACACTGGAGGCAATGGCCCCCTGCTTGAGGCCCAGCCCCTTTATGAACCCCTTGCCCGTGCCCGCCCTTCCTGAATAGCGCTCAATTACGGCAATTTTGAGGATATCCCTGCCGGGATCGGCAACGGCATTGCCCCTGTCAGGGGAAACCTCGTCAATGATATGGCCTGTGACCACCTGGTCCTCAACGGCCTCGATGATCCGGATGTTTTCCCCTTCCAGGGGGATGGAAAGATCAATCCTGCTGACATCAACATCCATGGCTTCCGGGCAGACCGCAGAAACCGGACGGGATCGGCTGCAGAAGATTCCCTTCTCTGCTGCCGGTTCTCCAAGGGCAAACACCTTTTCAACCGGCAGCGTTTCCAGGTCGCCAAAGAGCACAAAATCCCCCCGCCTGCCCGGGGCAAGGGCGCCGACATCCTTAAGGCCGAAATAATCAGCCGGGTTGATGGTTCCCATCTGGATGGCCCTGACAGGATCCATGCCATGCTTGACCGCCTGCCGCACAAGGTGGTCGATGTGCCCCTGGTCGAGGATCTCCTTGGGATGCCGGTCATCGGTGCACCACATCATCCTGCGCCAGGTGTGATCGTCAACAACAGGCACAAGGTCTGCCAGGTTTTTTGCGCAGGTGCCCTCCCGGACCATGATATGCATGCCCAGACGGATCTTTTCCAGGGCCTCCGCTCCGGTGGTGCATTCATGGTCGCTGGCAATGCCTGCTGCTGCATAGGCGGCAAGATCCCTGCCGGTCAGGGCCGGGGCATGGCCGTCAACGGGTTTGTTTACCCGCCGGCAGGCTCTGATCTTTGCCATGACACCGGCATCGGTGTGCACCACCCCGGGGTAGTTCATCATCTCGGCCAGGGCGACAATCTCCTCCCTGGCCAGCAGGGAAGCTGTCTCTGCCCCATCGAGAAAGGCGCCGGAACTCTCCATGGACGTTGCCGGCACACACGAGGGCACGGCAAACCGAATATTCATCATCTGATCCCCGGCAGATGCGATCATGTACTCGATGCCGGGGATTCCAAGAACATTGGCGATCTCATGGGGATCGGCAACAACGGTTGTTGTTCCGCAGGCAATGACTCCCCGGGCAAAGGCCGCCGGGGTCACCATGGAGCTTTCGATGTGGACATGGGCATCCACAAATCCCGGAGAGACATAGCAGCCGTCAAGGTCCACGATCGATTCTGCCTCGTAAGGGCCGAACCCGCACACATAACCGTCTTTTACGGCAAAATCCAGCTCAAGGATTTCACCGGTAAACACATTGATGACCTTGCCGTTGCAAAAAAGCGTGTCTGCCCGTTGCCTTCCGGCTGCTGCCGTTATCCTCTCTGAAATATCCATCCCTCCTCCCTGATCACAATTTCCGGGCTTGATAACAACTCCGGTCCCGATTTCAGCCGATGCCTGTCCATGGGAATCAGATATCACATGAAAAGTCAAGACCTTCAACTCGATGATCCCGTTTTTTCTGAGATAACCGACCAACCGTTGGGGGCGGGGCCATTCTAAAAACGGGATCATCGAGTAATAACAAAAGCCTGACTTCTCTGACAAAAGGATAAGTCCGAAAGTTGAGATATTGATTTGCAATTTTTTTTGAGGGTGTGTAAATTTCCCGGTTGAATGCATCCATACCAATTGTTTGCCCTGCAACCGGGTTTTAAAAAAAGGAAAAGTGACGTGAAAGAGACCAATGAAAACAGCCTTGAAAAGACAAATATTGCCACCTATTTTTTGTTTGCCCTGATCTTTGCCAGCCTGTTTCTCTGCTACCGAATGATGAAAAACTACCTTGATCCGGTGATCCTGGCGTTTATCATATCCGGTCTTGTCCACCCCCTCTACCAGTGGACCGAAAAAAAGTGCCGGGGAAGAAAGAATATCGCCGCATCTGTTCTCTGCTTTTTTCTGGTATTTGTCATCATGGTGCCCCTTCTGCTGGTTTTTTCCGGTGTGATCAATCAGGGCATCGACTCCTTCCAGGCCATCAACCAGTGGGTTGCCGCTGGCAACCTTGAAAAAATAACCAGCCTTCCTGCTCTTGATCTGGTGTTTGATTTTGGCCAGCGCCATCTGCCCGCCTGGGTTTTACAGGCGGATTTTTTAGAGGAATTCAATCTGTACAGCCTGATCAAGGACTTTTCGGCAAAATCGGGAAACTTTCTCGTGCAGCAGGGAGGCAATGTTCTTGGCAGCATCACCTCGGTGGTCATCGATTTTTTCCTCATGGTGTTTGTCTTTTTCTTTGTTGTTCAAAACCAGGAAGCGCTGTTTGACTATATTTCCCACCTAATACCCCTGTCGACCAGACAGGAAAACATCCTTGTGCAACGGGTGAAACAGGTTGCCAAATCGGCCCTGTTCGGCACTCTGGTCACCGCTGCCGCCCAGGGGTTCGCCGGGGGAATCGCCTTTTTCCTCTGCGGCCTGCCCGGTTTCTTCTGGGGGGTTATCATGGCATTCACATCCCTGGTGCCCATGGTGGGAACAGCCCTGGTGTGGGTACCCGCCGCCCTCTACCTCTTTGCCTCCGGGTCCTGGAAATCGGCCCTTTTCCTCGTGGGCTGGTCCGTTGTGGTGGTGAGCATGATCGATAATATTGTGCGCCCCCTTTTCATGACAGGTTCCGCCGGCATGAGTACCGTTCTGATCTTTTTTTCCATTATCGGCGGACTGAGCTGTTTCGGTCTCGTGGGCCTGCTTTACGGTCCCCTGATTTTCGGCATCACCATGGTGCTGTTTTATATTTACGAGCTGGAATTCCATGATTTCTTAAACCAACAAGACAACAACAAGGAGATTGACCATGGTTAAACGCTGTTTTTCCATTTCACTCTGCTGCCTCCTTTTCCTCTCTCTGACCTCCATGCCAACCTCTGCCTCATTCCTTGACAGATCTTACCGGATATCCGGCCAGACCATGGGAACTTTCTACAACATCACCATTGTTGCCCGAAAGGGGTTTGATGCCCGTCGCTGTCAAAAAAGGATCGATGCCCAGCTGCAGATGATCAACCAGAGCATGTCCTGCTTTGACAAAACCAGCGAGATCTCACGGTTCAACCGTGCAGCCCCCCGGGTTGGGGTCAAGATCTCCGGGGATTTTCTCGCTGTCATGGAAAAGGCTGATCGGCTGTACACACTCACCAACGGTGCATGGGACGGCACGGTAAAACCCCTGGTGGATCTGTGGGGCTTTGGCACGGCAGGAGAATTAAAAATCGTACCGGACCGGGAGACCATCCAAAAGACCCTTGCCAGCACAGGCTTTCACCACATTGATATTTCAGGCAGAACCTTAAAAAAAAGAACAACCCCCCTCTCCCTTGATCTGGGTTCCATCGCCAAGGGGTACGGGGTTGACAAAGTCGCTTCACTGCTGAAACAATCTGGAATCACTCGGTTTCTCGTTGAAATAGGCGGTGAGATCTATGCGGCGGGGAAAAATGGGAAAGGCGCTGCCTGGAAGGTGGGTATCAGCTCGCCGGAAAAAAACGGCCCGGCCGGGGAATTGTACAAAACTGTCTCCCTCCAGGACAAAGCCATTGCCACCAGCGGGGATTACAGAAATTTCATCACCCTGGGGGACAAAACCTGGTCCCACATCATCGACCCGGTTACCGGGTTTCCCGTGGAAAACAGGGTGGTGGGCGCCTCTGTGATTACCGGGGACTGCACCTTTGCCGACGGCCTTGCCACGGCCCTGATGGTGATGGAAACGGACAGGGGAGCAGCCCTGGTCAACAGCCTTGACAACTGTGAAGCCATGATCATTGTCCGCGACACCAAAGGGCAGTTTCAAAGCATCCTGTCCGACGGGTTCGCCGATTACCTTGAATAGCCCCGCATTTGACACGGCATATCAGGCCTGCCCCCCCCTCTGTTAAAAAACCGTTTGAATCATAAACCAGGCAAGGGGCAGAAAAACAGCGGGCAGCATGCTTCCGATGCGGATCTTTGCCACCCCGAGCAGGTTGAACCCGATGGCCATGATCAGCACGCCGCCGACGGCTGACATCTGGTTGATCACCTCGGGCAGAAGAAACGGTTTTACAAAGGTTGCGGCAAGGGTGATGGCACCCTGGTAGAGAAACACCGGCAAGGCGGAAAAAAGAACACCGGCACCAAAAGAAGAAGAGAGAATAATCGAGGTTATCCCGTCCAGGGCTGATTTTGCGAACAGGGTCTCATGGTTGTTGAGCAGACCGCTCTCAAGGGCGCCGACAATGGCCATGGACCCCACGCAAAAGAGAAGGGTGGATGTGATAAAGCCCTTGTAGAAGTCCTTGTCATCACTTGCAAACCGTCTTTCAAGTCTTTTGCCTATGGCCTCAAGGCCGTCTTCAATTCTCAAAAGCTCTCCGGCAAGACTTCCCAGGGCAAGGCTGAAAATCACAACCAGCAGGTGATCGGACTTCATGGCCCCCCGGATACCGATGACCATGACGGCAAGGCTTATGGCGTGCATAATGGTTTTATTGTACTTTTCCGGGATGCCCCCCCGAAAGAAAAGTCCTGCAAGGGAACCGGCAATAATGGCTCCTGAATTCACAACGGTTCCAATCAAAGATTTAACCTCCCTGTAGCCGTTGTGCCGGTCCATGGTTGGGGAACCGGTCACAACGAAGCTTGGATGAGACAGTTTTACGTGTTACATTTTTTGTCTCTTGTTTCTTGATTATAAAACTTGCTTTTAAAAATTTTTAATGAGAAAATAGCACAACAGATGTAAAATTGTCACGGATTAAAGGTCGCCATGGAAAAAAAACAACAACACAGAATAACAGATCCCGCGGATGCCGATAAAACCATAGAGGTTTTGTTTGAAATTTCCCACGCTGTATCCACCACATTCAATCTTGATGAGCTCTACAGGGCCATTCACACCTCCCTTGGAAAGATCATCAATGTGAATAATTTTTTCATTGCCATGATCGATCAGGATGCTGGCACACTCTCCTTCCCCTGCTGGATCGATGAAAAAGATGATAGTCCCCCGAAGCTTTCCATTTTCAGCAAGCCCCTCTCCCTTACAGGCCGGGTGATTCAGGCAAAAACGCCGTTGATGTTCACCGAAGACCAGATCAAAGAGATCATTGCCATTGACCCCCGGGGGATCGCCGGGACACCCTGCAAGGTGTGGCTGGGAGCGCCCCTGATGGTAAAAAACAGCGTCATAGGGGCCATGGCGGTTCAGAGCTACAGCGACGGCAATATCTACAAACAAGCCGACCTGGATCTGCTCAACCTTGTGGCACAGCACATTGCCCTTGCCATCGAGCGAAAACAAACCGATGAAGCCCTCCACAACCAGAGGGCAATCCTGGAAAAAATCCTCGAAACCTCTCCTGTCGGAGTCTGTCTTTTGGAAAACAGGACTTTTCAATGGGTCAACAATGAACTGGTAAGGCTTTTCGGATACACAAGCAAAACCGATCTCGAGGGGAAAAATGCCGAAATGGTCTACCCCAGCCGTGAATCTTACACAAGAGCCGGGGAAAATTTCTATTCCGAACTGAAGCAGACGGGCAAGGCCGATATGGATCTTGAGTTCATGCGCAGGGACGGTTCTGTTTTTCCAGGCCATATTCAGCTTGGCAGCGCAGACCCCTCAGACCCCATGAGCTGGACCATTGCCACAGTTTCAGACCTTTCTGTGAGGAAGCGTGCAGAAGAGGAGAGAAACAGAAATGAAAAGCTCAAGGTCGTTCTGGAAATGGCAGGGGCCGTATGCCATGAACTCAACCAGCCCCTCCAGGCGATCATCGGGTATATCGAGATTATCATGATGGACAACGAAAAAGATGGGCCCTTCTCAAACGAATTGAAGGCCATTGACAACCAGACAAAACG
>DATFJZ010000150.1:0-3785 GCA_035268945.1 Desulfobacteraceae bacterium
CAACGACCCCCTTCTTGGCGGCATTGACATCCATGGATCTTGAAATGGCCTTGTCAAAAAGATCAAAGGCCCTGTCCGCCTTGCCTTTTTTAATGAGCTGATCCCCCAGCTCCATGGCCCGGGGAACGGCCCTGGGGCTGATGGCCAACGCCTCGGTAATGTATCTGGCGGCACTGTCCAGATCTTCTTTGTTCCAGTAGAAATCACCGAGGAGATACCGGGTGACGGCATCGTTCTTGTTCACCGCCACGGCCTTTTTAAAACACTTCTCGGCAATGACATCCTTGTTGATCTTTGTGTGAAGGACGGCCATTTTCCTCAAAATCCGGGAGGCGTTGGGTTTTTCCCGCAGGGCCTCCCGGATTTGATCGATGGCTTCGGGGATTCTGCCCTCCTCTTCAAGGGTCCTGGCTTTGCGCAGGGAGAGGGTCAAATCGTCCGGATGGTTGGCGTTATGAACAATGCCCCGTACCTTGCCGTCCAGGGCCTTCATGGTCAAGGGTTTCAACAGGTAGGCATCGATTTCCGACTCGGCCACCTCCACAACAATGTCCTTTTCCGACTCGGCCGTGATCATGATCACCGGCATATCCCGTAAATCCCGGTCTTCCCTGATCCTGCCGAGAAGTTCAATCCCGTTCATCACCGGCATGTTCCAGTCAATGACGGCCAGGTCAACGGGGATGGATTTCAAAAGCTTCCACCCTTCCCGTCCGTTTTCAGCGTGGCGTATATTGTTTCCAAGCTTGAGCTGTTTGAACATGTTGCGTACGGTCCTGCGCATGCTCTTCATGTCATCCACAATAAGAACGGACATGGTTTCCAGGTCTATCATCCTGCTGTCTCCTCAATAAATGCATCCAATCGGGCTTCGATCATTTCCATGAGCGTTCCGGCCTGCTCGCCGTCCCGGTTTTCCGTGGTCTTTTCCATCGCCAGGGCAGCGGCAGAAAGCCCGGCAGCTCCGGCATTGGCGGCGCACCCCTTCAATGCGTGGCTGACATCCCGGGCCGTTGAAAAATCGTCCTTGTCCAGGGCATTTTTCAGGCTTTTCACCAGATCGGGGCCCTCCTCGGCAAAGGCCTGGACAACGGTTTTTATCAATTCCTCGTTGTTCCCGAACCGATCGAGCAGCCCTTCCCTGTCATAAACCGGGGCATGGCCTGTTCCAGGAGAGAGGGCCGGGGACTCTTCCCCGTCACCGGGCAGCCCGATACCGGGTTCCGTTTCCATTTCCGACGGGGTCTGTGGTTCGGCTTCAACCACCGTGCCGGTGTTAAGAACCCTGGAAAGCTCTCCCGGATCCACGGGCTTGGCAATAAAATCATCCATACCGGCCTTAAAACAATTCTCCCTGTCCCTTGGAAGAACATTGGCCGTCATGGCAATGATTCTCACCGGTGGTTTCTTTTCCCTCTTTTCCAGCACCCTGATCCGTTCGGTGGCTTCGAGTCCGTCCATGACCGGCATCTGGGTATCCATGAACACAATATCATAAACATTATCCTTGATCTTTTCAACCGCCTCTTTTCCATTCCTGGCAAAATCCGCCTCAAACCCAAGGTTGTTCAGAAGGTGCCCGGCCACCACGATATTGGTCTCCTTGTCCTCCACCACCAGTATCCGGGTGGCGTACTTGCGGTTTTCGGCAATGCTGTGCCGGGTAATAATCCGGCCGTTGGGGCCGTCACCGGCTCTTTTTTTCACCAGGGTTTTAAAACAGGCATCCAGGAGAGCTTCATCAACGGGCTTGCTCAAAAAGGCATCGAACCCGGCAATCTCAAACCGCCGGGCATCCCCCTTTTTTCCAATGGGGGTCAGGATAACAAGCTGAACATCACAAATCAACTCCTCTTTTTTGATGGCCTCCGCCAGACCTTCGGCAAAATGGTCCGTCTCCTGGACATCCACCATGACAATGTCTATTTTGTCTCCCTCCAGGCAGGCTGTTTTCAGCATTTCCGGCACCTGTCTGGCAGTGTCGGCCCTGGTCACCGTGATGCCAAGTTTTTCGATGAGGGGTTCAAGCCGGGCGCATCCGGAAACAGCATCGCTGGTCACCATCACCTTCAGTGCCTCTATACGGCAGGGCCTTTCCACCGTTTTCACATGTGCGTCCAGGTCCTTTGCAAGCTCTGCGGTGAACCAGAAGGTGCTGCCGATCATCTCCATGCTCTCCACACCGATGGTGCCGTTCATCTTCTCGGCCAGAAGCTTGCAGATGGCAAGCCCCAGACCGGTACCGCCGTAGTTTCTTGTGGTGGAGGCGTCTGCCTGGGAAAAGTCCCGGAACAGCTTGTCCATGTTTTCAGCAGCAATGCCGATGCCCGTGTCGTTGACGGTGAACCTCACCACAGCGGTGTGCTCGGTTTCCGATACCAGATTTACCTGCAAAGTGACCTCGCCTTCCTCGGTGAACTTGACGGCATTGCCAATGAGGTTGTTCATGATCTGGCGGATGCGCCCGGGATCTCCCTTGACCCGCCGGGGGACATCCGGCTCCATGGCATACTCGAAATCGATCCCCTTCTGCCTTGCCTGGGTGGCCGGCATGGCCGTTATTTCATCCAGGGCCATCGCAAGGTCGAAGGGCATGATATCCAGATCGAGCTTGCCCGCCTCGATCTTTGAGAAATCAAGGATGTCGTTGATAATGGACAAGAGGGCGTTGGCGCTGCTGGAAACAATGGTCAGGTATTTTTTTTGCTCCGCCGTCATTTCGGTTTCCATGAGAACGTGTAGGATACCGATGATTCCGTTCATGGGGGTGCGGATCTCGTGGCTCATATTGGCCAGAAACTCCCCCTTGGCACGGCTGGCATCCTCGGCCTGTGTGGACATTTTCCGATATTTTTCTTCCATCTGACCCTGGGCGGCGGTTTTTTTAACGAGCCTGCCCAGGAAAAACCAGACAAAACCGGAAACAACCAGCAGCACGGCAAGAATATTGAAAAGGGAAAACCAGAGTTCCCACTGGCCGGAAACAGGCAATGAAGCAGCGCCGGAACCCGCCTGGAGTGCGGCCAAAACCGCAAGCCCCCCAGCCCCGAACCCGCCATACCAGAGGACAGCAGAAAAATTGATCATGAAACCTGCTGCAACGGGCAGCAGAACAAGCCACACTATAACCGGGCTGTCAAGTCCCCCGGAAAGCAGGGCCGCAGCAGCAATATCCCCGAAAAACACCACCAAAAGAAGATGTGCGTAAAAAAAATCCTCTGCCGGCCTGTGCAGACGGGCAAGGGCATACCCCCCTGCCCCGGCGCTGGCAGCGGCCATTGCCGCCAGTGAAAACACCCGGGGCGCAAATCCCATGAACAGCACCAGGAACACCGCCCCGGCCGCCGTTAAAAAAAGAGCGCCGGCCTTCACGGCAATGGTACGTTCCACGGCAAAGGGGTCTTGGTTTTTAACACCAGAGGAATCGCCCTCTGAAGGGGTGACAGGCGTTTTTTCATCCATCGTTTCATCCATGCCCATGCCGGCAAACTCCTTTCCAAGTGGGGTGGGGTCATGACCCCGTTGGCCCGCCAAATGTGACAAGTGGCCGATGTTATGACCAAGTCCCATGACGGCCTTCTCGGTTGTTTTAAAAATCCGGTCTGACAGCACCGGCCTTGAGCATAACACCGGCCATGCCACGGAGATATCAGCCAATTTGGCCGACGTTATGACCAAGCCCGACAACACAAATTTGCAAAAATTGTTTTTTTGTGTTGACAAGCTGCCAGCAATACAATAGTTCTAAATGAATTATGATATATTATCAAACAGAAAATACTTTT
>DATFJZ010000151.1:0-2289 GCA_035268945.1 Desulfobacteraceae bacterium
ATATAGGTGTTAAACCGGTAGCAGCTCTGGGAAAAAGTCCCCGCCTCAAAGGCAGACACGCTGCCGACGAGCAGATAGACCGTGCTTGCGGCAAAAACGGCAAAAACAGCACACAGGGCCGCCAGGGGCAATCCCATATCAAGGCTGCCAGGGGAGTGGTTACCGCCGATCTTCCAGAAGAGCATGCAGGGGAAGAAAATGTAGTAGACCATTTTGTCAGATGTTTTGAAAAACAGGTCGCTGGCAAAACCGGTGATTTTCATTATCCTTCCCATGGCGATCAAGGCAAACACAGGAAAAAGCGTTTCAACGATCATTTTTCAGTACTCCCGAGAATAATGCAAGCCTGCCCCGCCCTGATACCCGAAACCCGATACTCCCCCGGCATCCAACATGAGCCAAACCCACCAAAAAAGGATTAAAAAATGTGCCTGATCCTCATCGCCTATAAGGTTTCTTCCGACTACCCTCTGGTGATTGCCGCCAACAGGGATGAATTTTACCAAAGGCCCACCGCCGGGATGCACTTCTGGGAAAAACGGCCCGAAATCCTTGCCGGCAAAGACCTCAAGCAGAATGGCACCTGGTTTGCCGTCCACAGAACCAGGGGCTTTGCAGCCCTTACCAACCACCGAAATCCCGATGCAATAAACCCGGATGCACCTTCACGGGGGGACATCATCCTTGACTGCCTTGAATCCGGTGAGGATGGCAACGCATTCTTCACCAGGTTTGAAGATCGAGCCGCCAGGTATAACGGATTCAACCTCCTCGCCGGCGACCGAAGGAACCTGTTCTGGTTCTCCAATGTGAAGAACAGGGTTGAAAAAATAAAACCTGGCATTCACGGGCTCTCCAACGCGTTTCTCAACACCCCATGGCCCAAGGTGGTATCCGGGAAGACGGCACTGGAAAGGGTGATGACCGGCAAGCCCACCCCTGTAGCCCTTTTTTCCATTCTGGCAGACCGGTCGGTTCCCCCTGACCGCCTGCTGCCCCGAACCGGCATCGGGCTTGAATGGGAACGGCGGCTCGCCCCTTTGTTCATCCAGAGCGACATCTACGGAACCCGTTCCTCAACGGTGATGCTGGTGGATCAAACGGGAAAGACAGAGATCACGGAAAGGACCTACTCCCCGGAAAATCCCCTGGACTATGAAGATCGGAGATGTCAACTGCCAGGCAACCCTTTCTAACGGCCAGACAACCCCTTTCCATCGGCCCGTCAGAAACCGTGGTTTGCCAGTATCCTGTCCCGGGCCAGGGAAATGACCAGCCGGAGACTTGCCTTCCACCTGTTTTACCTATCCCGCCAGGGCCTCAAGCCCGTCAAAATCAAGAATCCTTATTTCCTTGTTGTTCAGGCGTATCAGGTTATCGTTTGCCATTTTGCCAAGTATCCGCGAGAGGGTTTCCGGTGCTGTTCCCAACAGTCCTGCCAGTTGAGCTTTCGACACAGGAAGGGTGATGACTGCCGGATTCTCCTGTTCCCTGGTCAACATAAGAAAATACGAGGCAATTCGCGCCGGCACCTCCTTGAGGGCAAGATTCTCCACCATCACGGTAAACTCCCTCAGCCTTGCCGATAGCACGGCAAGCATGTTCAACGCAAGGGCCGGATTGTCTGAAATCAGCTGAACAATGGCTTTTCTGGGAAAAAAAAGACAGGAGGAGGATGCAACGGCCTGGGAAAACGCTGGAAAATTTTCCCCTGAAAACACAGGCACCTCCCCAAATGGTTTTCCCGGTCCGTAGATGTGAAGGATATGCTCTTTTCCTTCAAACGAGAGCTTGTACACCTTGATCTTTCCCGTTTCAACAATGTAAAAGCCGTCGGCTGCGTCCCCTTCACTGAAGATCAGCTCCCCTTTTTTATACCCTCTTCTCTGGGCAACAGAGATCAGCTGTGTCAGATGATCTTCCTTTAGCCCCTTGAAAAGAGGGGTTGAACTGATGATATCCATGGTTGATGCCACAATAAAAAATCCCCTGTTACTCGATTATCAAGTTTTTTCTAAAGAACCGATTAAGCGGATTTTGTCAAAATCATATCCCCCCAATGGTGCGCATATAACCCCCAAACTTACAGAATCGGACAGGGGGTGTAAAGGGGATTCTTGTTTCCCTTTTTTTTATATTTAACAACCGAGTCAGAGCCCCAGTGGATTTGCCCCGGCTGGAACTTGAGAACCAAAGGAGATAAGGATTTTTTCCCTGCCAGGCGTTAAGAAAATCAGTCTGTTTGAGGACACACTTGCCCGCAGTTCCTGATTTTTAGGCTGGCAGGGG
>DATFJZ010000152.1:0-3708 GCA_035268945.1 Desulfobacteraceae bacterium
TCTCCGGATCAGACCCCACATCCGGGCAGATGATCCAGGCTTTCAAGGAGGCTCTGACCCTGGCCGCGGGATCGGTGGTGGATCAGGTGGGAACCCTAGACGGGTTTAACGACGATGCTGCCATCCATATCCCCCTGCCTCAATCACTGGAAAAGGTGGGCTCTGTTCTCTCCAGGGCAGGCCTTTCAGGGATGACCGATGATTTGGAGCTCAAGCTGAACCGGGCGGCGGAAGCCGCAGCTCCAAAGGCCAGGGAGCTGTTTTTCCAGGCCATCCAGGAGATGACCTTTGCCGATGTCCAGGCCGTTTACCAGGGCCCCAGGGACTCTGCCACCCGCTATTTCAGGGAAAAGATGGCACCGTCCCTGGCAGATGAGATGCGCCCTGTTGTTGAGCAGACCCTGAACCAGGTGGGGGCTGTTCAAGCCTACGACAGGGTCATGGGGCGGTACCAAAAGGTGCCCTTTGTACCCGATGTCAAAGCGGATTTGACCCGGCATGTCCTGGACAGGGGCATGGAAGGCATTTTTTATTACATGGCCCGGGAAGAGGCCGCCATACGGGATAATCCCATGCGTCAGACCACGGATCTGCTGAAGAAGGTCTTTGGCCGGTAGTAGACCACGCTGGGTTTATGATAAATTGTAAACAAAGATCACCTTTCAAGTGGGCGGCTGTTTTTCTCTTGTCCGGACCCTTTTTTACCGAATCGGATGAACCGTTTCATGTCAGTCTTTCGCCACAGGCCGTCACTGCTGTAACACTCCCAGCCCCAGCGAAGCCATTTCATCAGAGCAAAGGCTATCCACAGGGCCCAGGCCAGAATCAAAACCCTGTAAACCGTCATGGGCAGTGAAAACACAACCGGCCGGGGAAGGGTGCTGTCTGTGATGTCCTGGTACCACTTCAGGCTCTGGCTGGACGAGCCGTTGCCGGCGATCTGCATGTCAGGATGGCCGAGAAGGCCGTTGTGAATACCGTTGAACAGCACGACCACGGCAGCCATCGTCAGCACCGGTAAAAGAATCTGGAGAGCGTTAAACGCCGTATCGGACAGGCCGCCTCCGCTCTTTTTTCTCATCCCCAGGGCGATGAGCCAGCAGGCAACGGGCACCAGGGTCAACACCGATGCCTGGGTCAGGCCAAGTCCCAGAAGGAACCAGTGATACCCCTTCAGCGGCGTGATTGTCAACCTGCCCAGGGCAAATGAGATCAGAAGCAGTACCAAAACAGTGCTCCAGAACAGCACAGCAGGTCCGACATAGGGGCCTTTGCAGAACAGTATCCACCGGTTCCGGGGCATCTTGATGGAGGTGTGTGCATCGACACTGGCGATCCCCGCATCGATCTCCGGCGCCTTGAAACGAAATCCCATCCCTTCGGGGGTCTGCCAGAAAAGGGTTATTTCCTGGTGGCCGGGTACGATGGAGAGGGTTACCCGGTTTCCTTCCTGGTTGAAGGGTTGTGGTCTGTTGTTCTTCACAAGCTTCTGCAGCTTGGAATGCTCGGGCAGGGTTATGGTGTGCCGGCTCCCCCTGCTGCTTCGCAGGGAGAGATCAAGCCGGCCATTGATCATCCTGTTGCCGGGTGTCAGTTCTGTTACGCTTTTTTCCACGGTGTATGTCTGACCGGGGACCCCCTGGGGGCGGGAAATGGCGATGTGGAGCTTTTCACCGGGCCACGGCCTGAACTGGGGAAACCACTGTTTTTTTTCGTTTTGATGATGAATGGGAGGGATCCCCTGAATCTCGGCATGCCACATGGTTCCAATGTCAAGCTTCCACACCTCGGAGAATTCCAGGGTGTTTGATGCCTCCAGGACCAGGCGGGGCTTTTTCTCAAGGGTGGACACCCACCGGGTCGATGTCTGTTCCGGCCCCAGGTGAACCAGAACCCTGCCGTTTTCCACCTCGACATCCGAAGTGACCGATTCTCCCCGGAGCAGGGGAACAGTGATGGCAACGGCGGCCCCTGGGGGTGTCTTTCGTCTTATCCTTGTCTCTGTCTGCCATGTCAGTCCCAGATGCAGCACACGGGTGATTTCGACAAACGAAGGCAATAAATCGGTCTCAAACCCTTCTTTTTCCTCTGCTTTTCTTGTTGTTCTTGTCAATTTAAGCTGTTCATCCACAAGGCCGTTGGCGTGGAGCCCATCCACCTTCCATCCCCTGGCCCTGACGGCAAGATGGTTGGGTTTCAACAGAAAGGGCAGTTCCACACTGTTTCTCCGGGGCAGTTTTCCTTTCAGATTGATCCTGTGAATGCCCTTTGGCAGTGGAATCCACAGATGCCCTGTCATGGGATCCCTGTACAGACCTGACGGCTTGTTTCCGTTGACAAGCACCATCGACGGCAGCCAGTGCATGGCCGTTCCCGGCAGTGGCACGGCAACGGTGTCGTAAAGAGAATGCACCTCCATGGCGATGCTGAGGTTGTTTTCCTCCACGGCCAGGGTCATGCGGGGATTGACAGCGCAGTGGGGGGCGCATTGGGGCTGCTCCTCCTGGAGGAGTTTGGTTTTAAGTTCATTGAGAAGCCTTTCCGGGGGAAAAGAGGTCTCTGCGCCGGCGGGCGGGGCAGGGGCCAGAAAAAATGAGAAAACAACGAGAAGCGCCATGGTGCCGGGTCCGAAACCGCCGGGTTTTAAACGGGACAGGTCAACGCCTTTTGACCTGGAAATCCTGATGCCCCAGAGTCCCGCAATGAGCAGCCCAAGGAGGATCACCCGGAAAAATCCCAATACCATGTTGAGACGCGGTGAGACGAAGATAAATGTCATGGTTTCCCCCTGTTGAACAGGTCCGTTCCAGGAGAACCCTATGCGGTTCCATCGCCATGTGGGCATGCCGGCTCCGGTCTGTATCCGGGCACCGGCATCGACTTCGTCGACCTGGAAGGTGGTCTCGCCTGTCTTGAAACGATCTGAATAGGATGAGCCGGCCCGGAGGGTTTGTCGGGTTGCCTGCTCTGCCGTCTCTTCTGCCAGGTTTGGCAGGGAAGATTTCTTGAATCTGGCAACAGCCGGCGCTGATTTTCCGGCATCCCCTTTCAAGGCGCTGTCCATGGCACGCCACTGATACTCGAGCTGGGGGTAAATGCCGTGTTTTACCTGGCTGACCATGAAGGGGAGGCTGATGAGAACAAGGGCAAAAAGGGAAACGAGCCGGTAATGGTTGATAAGGGCGTAGAGTCTTCCCCTGGGAACCACCTTCAAAAGGGCAAGGGCGGCAAGAATGTTGAGAAACACCCACAGGGGAGCTCCGGGTTCATGCTGGATCAAAACGAGGACCACAAGAGACACCGCTCCCCAACTGAAGGAGACCAGCCGTGTAAATCCCAGGGCGATGATCAAAACCAGGAAAAGGTCGAAAAGGCGCCACGACTTCAGCCAGGTTTGCCTTATGTTGTCAATGCCCGAAGCGTCAAACAGGGACCAGCCCGGCGGCAGGTGGATTGCCCCCTTTGCCGAATGAAAGCTGCGGTCCCATCCGGCAACGGGAATGGCACCGGATGTGTCGATTCTGCCTTCAGCAATCAGGTTCACCCGGCCGTACCGCATTTCGATTCCGGTCCTGTCCGAACCATCCAGTGTTGTGATAAACTGCTCTTTTCCATTGAGAAGGATTCGTCCCGGGTCAACGGGCGGGGTGATGGAAAGGCGCCATCCCGTTGTCATCAGGCCTGTGATGGTATCTTTGACGGAAAAGC
>DATFJZ010000153.1:0-2818 GCA_035268945.1 Desulfobacteraceae bacterium
TCCAAAAGCGACGACCTCCACAACATCGTCTTCTGGATCATGGGCTCCCTGGACGAGCCCAACACCGGCCTGATCAAAATCGTCTGCACAGGCTCGGTGGCCGGGCTTGTGATCTCCCTTTTTTATTGCCACGATCTCAACGCCATGGTGCTTGGTCATGAGGAGGCCTCGTTCATAGGGGTCAACACGGTGAGGACCAGAAAGGTGCTGTTTATCACGGCAAGCCTTCTCACCGGCCTCAGCGTCTCCGTTGCCGGCATCATCATGTTCGTCGGCCTGATCATCCCCCATTTCATGCGGATGCTCTTTGGTGGGGATCACCGGCTTCTCATCATCAACTCCTTTTTCGGCGGGGCCTCGTTTCTCATCCTCTGCGACCTCTTTGCCAGGACCGTGATCTCCCCCCTGGAGCTTCCCGTGGGGGTCATCACCGGTATCATCGGCGGCGTGGTGTTCATCTGGGTTCTGGCCGGAAAGCAGGTGGTGCTGTGAGACAGAATCCACAGAGCACCAGCGGCCAGGGGCCGGCAGGCGATCTTCCCAGGGGCGGGGTACTGGAACTTGAGAACCTATCCTGCGGGTATTCGTCAACAACGGTGCTCCGAAACATCAGCTTCTCCGCCTTTCCCGGGGAGACCGTCACCATCCTGGGCACCAACGGATGCGGAAAGACCACCCTGTTGAAGACCATCGCCACAAGCCTTGCCCCGGTCAGCGGCCGGGTCCTGCTGGAAGGCGCCGATATGGGAACCATCCCCCGGCAACAGCGGGCATTGAAGGTGGCGGTTGTCATGCAGGCCGTTGAAGCCCCCCCAATGACCGTGGAAGAGTATGTGATGCTGGGCAGGCTTCCCCATTTCAAGCCTTTCCAGTTTTTTGAAAGCAGTAAGGACAGGCGGGTGGTACACAATTTCCTTGAACTCACCGGCACCTTCAAGCTCAGGGATATGCTGTTCAACCGGATCAGCGGGGGAGAAAAACAGCTGGTCTCCATTGCCAGGGCCCTGGTGCAGGAGCCATCCCTTCTGCTGCTGGATGAACCCACCTCCCACCTGGATATCTTCCACCAGGCCGAGATCCTCAAGCTTGTCACACGGATCAGGCAGGAGCTGAAAATCGCCGTGGTGATGGTTCTCCACGACCTGAACCTGGCCTGTGAATACGCCGACAGGGTGGTCCTCATCAACGGGAAAACCAAGGGGATTTACCTCACGGGAAACCCCGTTGATGTGATAACACCAGAAGCCGTCAACCATGTGTACAGCACCGAGGTGGTGGTGAGAGAAAACCCGGTTTCAGGGAAACCGTGTATTTTTCTGGTAAACCGGGAAGGCCTTGAGCATAACTCCGGCCATGGGACGGAGGGGGCCACCAACCAGGATCTTTTGCCGAAGTTATGATCGAACCACCCCAAAACAACAGGAGGCCAAATGGCAACTTTTTTTGAAAACGGCGGCATGCTGATGTATCCGCTCTTGCTCTGTTCCATTGTTTCCCTGACCATCATCATCGAGCGGACGCTCTTCTGGTTCAGCGCCGGCATGAAGACCAACCGGAAGCTCATCGACCAAATCTTCCAGCTGACAGCCGCCCAGGACTTCGAAGGGGTGGAAAAAGCGGCCCGGGGCTCCAAAAGCTACGTGGTGCGGATCCTCTTGAACGGCATTGTCCACAGGGACCACTCGCCGGTAAAGGCCATGGAATTGTCAGTCACCGATGAACTCATGCGCATGAAACAACACATGGGGATCCTGGACACCATCATCACGGTGGCCCCGCTTCTGGGCATCCTCGGCACGGTAACGGGGATCATTGACTCCTTTGATATGCTCGGGACATCGGGCATCGATCATCCCCAGGCCGTCACCGGCGGCATCGCCAAGGCCCTGGTCACAACGGCTTCCGGCCTTTCCATCGCCATCATGACGGTCTTCCCCTACAACTACTTTCATTCGCGCATTGAACGGGCCGTTCAGATCATTGAAAAGTACACCACCAGCTTTGAAATCCGGAACGACATCATCCAGAGCACAAAGGATCCGAGCCAATGAAGGTCACCAGCCATCAGAATCGGAGGGCCAGGATCGAAATGCTGCCCCTCATCGACATTGTGTTTCTCCTCCTCGCGGTTTTCATCTACGCCATGCTCTCCATGTCAGTGCACCACGGCATGCCGGTGAATCTGCCGGCATCCGAGACGGCCGCCCCGGAGACAGAGACGATCCTGTCGGTCACGGTAAAGAGCAGCAGCGAGATCTACGTGGATCACCAGCGGGTCACCATGGAACAACTTCCAGGCCTGCTGAAACAGCTATCCCGGCAGAACACCCCTGACGGCGTGCTGCTCTTTGCCGAGAAACGACTTCCCTACCAGGTGCTGTTCAGCGTACTCGATAAAATCAAGCTTGCCGGCCACACCCGCATATCCCTGCAGGCCCGGTCCAAAGTCCCAGGGGAAAGCCGGTGAAAACCCACGGCCACCTTGCCATTGCCCTTGCCATTGCCCTTGGCATCCATGCGGCGATCTTTTTTGTCCTGCCCGGAATCTTGCCCAACGAGAAAAAAAGAGAGATC
The DNA here is from genome assembly GCA_035268945.1 of Desulfobacteraceae bacterium. GTDB lineage: Bacteria > Desulfobacterota > Desulfobacteria > Desulfobacterales > Desulfobacteraceae > DATFJZ01. Next base: position 2,575 of record DATFJZ010000153.1, read on the forward strand.
TTTGCTGGGGATTCGGTGGAAATCACCATGGCCGCTGTCAAGCCCCCAAAAGACGGGACAGGCTCCCCTGAGATACCCCCGGTAAACAAGAAAAAACAGCGGCAGACAACAGAAATCCCTCCGGCACCCCAACCGCCGGAACGAAAGAGGAAACTCCCAAACGCCCGGAAATCAACGTTTCCTGAACCGGAACCCGTCACCACTCCTGATCTACAACCAGCGGTCCCCTCCCCTGTTCTACCGG
>DATFJZ010000154.1:0-2668 GCA_035268945.1 Desulfobacteraceae bacterium
ACATGGGCGCCTCCAATGCCGAGACCGCCGTCCCCCATGGTGACGATGACGTTGAGTTCCGGGTTGGCAAGCTTCAGCCCCGATGCATAGGTCAAGGCCCTTCCGTGGAGGCCGTGCAGGGCATGGACATTGAAAAAGGTGTCAAATAGGCCGGAACAGCCAATATCACTGACAATCACGGTTTTATCGGCAGGGATGCCAAGGCTGACCAGGGCCTTGTCAAGGGATTTTGTGATCCGTTCGTGGGTGCACCCCGGGCAGAAAACAGGCGGGCGGTTAACATTCAGCAGGCTATTCATTGTCAATGACCTCCATTATTTTTTCCGGGGTGATCAAAACCCCGTTCATCTGTCCATAAAAAACGATGTTGTCATTGGCAACCACTTTCCTGATTTCGCTGACATACTGTCCAAGGTTCATTTCAATGACAACAATGCGGTGGAACCGGGCCGTTTTCTCCCGGAGCAGGGTTTCGGGGACGGGCCACAGGGTTTTCAGGGTGAGGGTGGAAACGGGTCTGCCCTGCTGCTCCAGCATGGCGGCCGCGTCATCCACGGCATTGGCCGTCACACCATAGCTGATGACCAGGGTGTCGGTGCCGGGTTTGATGCTCTCCTCGAAAAGGGCAATCTCGTTTTCCGCCGTCTGGATCTTATCCCTGAGCCGCTCCTGGGTTTCAGAGATGGTGTCCGGATCAATGGTGATATACCCGTCGGGACCGTGGGTGGAAGAGGTCTGCCGAACAAGGGTCTCTCCGCCGATGGGAAGGAAGGGCGGGGCTGCATTTTTGTCCGCCTGGAAGGGAAGATAACCGTCTCCCTGGTAGAGGGAGCGCTCAACCAGGGGGGGCAGCTGGATAGCCTCAAGATCGACGCTCTGCTTGGTCATGCCGATCTCCTTGTTGGAGGCGATGAACACCGGGCAGCGGAACGTTTCGGCATAGTTGAAGGCGTAAACGGCAAGGAGATAACAGTCACGTACATCCTTGGGGGCCAGCACGATCACCGGCACCCCTCCGGTATTGCCCCATCTCAAAAACTGGATATCACTGTCTGCCCCCCGGGTTGCCGAACCGGTGGAGGGACCGAGGCGCTGGACATCGGCAATGACAAGGGGGATTTCCCCGGCAATGGCAAAGGAGATCTGCTCGCTGTAAAGACTGATGCCCGGCCCCGATGTGGCGGTAAGGGCCTTCTTGCCTGCCATGGAGGCACCGATGCAGTACCCCATTGAGGCGATTTCGTCTTCTCCCTGGACACACACCTCATCCTGTGCCGGCAGCATGGCCAGCATGCTGTTGAAAATAGTGGTTGCCGGAGTGATGGGATAACCTGCAAAAAAATTGCAGCCGGCGGCAATGGCTCCCCTGGCAAGTGCTTCATTGCCTTCCATAAAAGATAATGCCATGGTTTTCTCCTTGGGTTTACTGATGTGATTTTTTGAAATGGTGCTTTTTCGGCCTGTTGAACAGTCAGGCGCCCTTCTTATTGCAGAGATGAAAACAGGATTGCCTGGGCTTGGTGGCTGTGATGGTCCGTCAGTTGTGACGAGTGGCCCATGGTATAACCACGCCCGATTGCCTGATTTTGCAATACCAACTGCCCGCTTGTCAAACAAAGAAGTTAATTAAAAATTTAATCATATATTTAATCTGATATTTGATATACTTAATCCAGTATCTCCGGTTTGTCAACAATAAAGTGAAATAAATTCAAGGAGATCATATTATTGCCCACGAAGCTGAAAAACTCGGTTTTTAATTGATTTTTTACCAATTATGGGATATGTATCCTTTCCATGGAATCAAAAAAGAGACAAAAAAAAAAGAGCCGGGAGGATTATACCGAGGAAGCCTACCTGGGCATCCGGCGGATGTTTTTCCGCAATGAAATCATCCCCGGGCAGAAAATTGCCTATGGGGATCTTGCCCGGCGTCTGGAGATGAGCACAACACCGGTCATCCAGGCACTTAAACGGCTTGAATTCCAGGGACTGGTGCGCCATGAACCCAACAAAGGCTACTACACGGAAAGCATCAGCATCAAGGAAATCGGCGAGATCTATGAATTCCGGGAACTGATCGAACTCTCCCTTTTACCGAAAACCATCGCCAGGATGACACAGGGCCGGCTGAAAAAGCTGAAAAAAGCACTGGACAAACACCGGATGGCGCTCAGGGACATCTACCTCAAGGAACGGCTGCTCAGGGACATGGAGTTTCACCTGCTCCTGGCAGAGCTGTCAGGGTGCCATGTCCAGGTAAAAACCCTGCGGTCTCTTTTTGATATTTTATACTTGAAATACCGGGGAAATATTCTTTTTGTCACCCCCATGGATGAAGTGGATCTTGAGCATCAGACCCTCTACGATGCCATTGCCGGTTCAGATGCAGAAACCGCCCAGGATGTCCTCCAAAAACACATCCTCAATGTCCGGGACCACGCCCTTGCCAGTATCAAAAAACTCGAGCGGGAAAAAAAGCTTCAAAGGATCTGACCCGGCCCGGCTAAGCCCCCCCCGATTAGCAAAAAACGTACATCTTTGAAAGCAATTAAACTGTTCAGAGAGCAACTCCTGTGATATTTGCCGGATCTTCTCTTCACCTTCTCCTGACAAGGTATCCCCAGCCCGTGCCTTGAAGCAGGAGAATCAGGCCATATCAGATCTC
>DATFJZ010000155.1:0-2266 GCA_035268945.1 Desulfobacteraceae bacterium
TTTTCTTCACCTTTGCCCAGGTGTCCCGCAGTGTCACCGTTCTGTTGAAAACGGGTTTTTTGCCGCTGGTATGCTTTGAATCGAGGCAGAAATACCCAAGCCTTTCAAACTGGAACACCTTGCTGGTTTCTGCCGCTGCCAACCCTTTTTCAAGCTTTGCATGGTCCAGTTTTACCAGGGACTCGGGGTTGATGTTTCCGGTAAAATCCTTGTCTGCTGCTCCTTCAGGGTTTTCACTTAAAAAGAGCCTGTCGTAGAGGTGAACTTCGGCGGGAATGCAGTGTTCTGCTGAAACCCAGTGCAGGGTGCCTTTCACCTTTCTTCCGTCCGGGGCGTCCCCGCCCCTGGTTGCCGGATCGTAGGAGCAGCGCAGCTCTATCACCTCTCCGGTGGTTTCATCCTTTATCACCTGGTTGCAGGTGATAAAGTAGGCGTAGCGCAGTCTCACCTCCCTTCCCGGTGCCAGGCGGAAGAATTTTTTCGGGGCGTTTTCCATAAAATCTTCTTTTTCGATGAAAATTGTCCCGGAAAAGAGGATTTTTCTCTTGCCCATCTCCGGTTTTTGGGGATGGTTCCAGGCATCCAGCTCTTCGGTCTGGTGCTCCGGCCAGTTTTCAATCACCACCTTGAGGGGGTTGATCACTCCCATCACCCGGGGGGCCCTGTCATTGAGATCTTCCCTGAGGCAGCTTTCCAGAAGACCGATGTCGATGCGGCTCTCTTTTTTGCTCACACCGATGGTGCTGCAGAATTTCCGGATGGCGCCGGGGGTGTATCCCCTTCTTCTCAGGCCGGCAATGGTGGGAAGCCTGGGATCATCCCAGGACTCGATGTAATTCTCCTGGACCAGCTTCTGGATCTTTCTCTTGCTCATCACCGTATAGTTGAGGTTCATCCGGGCAAACTCGATCTGCCGGGGATGGCAGGGGGCATCCACCTGTTCGATAATCCAGTCGTAAAGGGCTCTGTGATCCTGGAACTCCAGTGTGCAGAGGGAGTGGGTGATGCCTTCCAGGGCATCGGAGAGGCAGTGGGTAAAATCATACATGGGATAGATGCACCACTTGTCACCGGTCCTGGGGTGGTCCATCCGTTTTATCCGGTAAAGCACCGGATCACGCATGTTGATGTTGGGGGAGGCCATATCGATCTTTGCCCTCAACACATGTTCACCGTCGTTGAACTCCCCGTTTTTCATCCGGGTGAACAGATCAAGGTTTTCGGCAACAGTTCTCTGCCGGTGGGGGCTCTTTCTGCCAGGTTCGGTAAGGGTCCCCCGCTGCTGGCGGATCTCGTCTCCGGAAAGGCTGCAGACAAAGGCCTTGCCCTGCTTGATCAAATCCACGGCAAAATCGTACAGTGTGTCAAAATAGTCCGAGGCGTGAAAGGCCGTCTCTCCCCACTCAAATCCCAGCCATTTCACATCTTCCTCGATGGACTCAACGTATTTCTGCTCCTCTTTGGCCGGGTTGGTGTCATCAAACCTGAGGTTGCATTGGCCCTGGAATTCTTCGGCCATGCCGAAGTTGAGGCAGATCGATTTTGCGTGGCCGATATGGAGAAATCCATTGGGCTCTGGAGGAAAACGGGTGACAATAGTTTCATGCTTGCCGGTGTTGATGTCCTCTTGAATAATCGATTTTATAAAATGTTTTTTTTTCTCTTGGTCTTCCATTTAAATCCCTTTTGCAAAAAATCCTGGTAACTGGTCTGATCTTTTGTCAGACGAAACGTTTTTCCAAAATAACCGGCATGGCCGGTCCATGGTCATCCAACCGGCCACAAAACACCATTAAAGCCACCAGCCGTCAGTAATCAGAAGAAAAATACTGACGGCGGACGGCTTTCTTATAACCCCCATGTCCTGGCGGACACAACGAAGCATGAAACAGGAGAGTGCCGCCCCCAGCGGTTGCCTGACAGGGAAAAAGTCTGATCTCCTTTGGTTCTCAATGTTCCTGACAGGCAACCGCCGGGGGCTCTAAATCGGCTGTTTCATATAACGGCCATGAGCAGCATGCTCACAACAAAGATAGAAAGCCGAATTAGAGGCAGCCGGTCCGGGGCATTGTCCGTAGCGGTTTTGAGCGGCAGCTGTGAGCACGGATGCTGGAAACAGCTGCCGCTCACCTCGGAGCAGCCCATGGACGGGCTGCGAGGGCCGAAGGCAAGCTTTAGCTTCATGAGCGTAGGACAAAACCCCGAATCGGCTGCCGGGATTGAACGACTTTGCCTATTTTTCCAGGGCAGCTACTCCTGGCAGCTC
>DATFJZ010000156.1:0-2040 GCA_035268945.1 Desulfobacteraceae bacterium
GAGCACGGATGCTCAAGACAGCTGCCGCTCACCTCGGAGCAGCCCATGGACGGGCTGTGTGACTCGAAGAGGAGCCTTGGCTCCATGAGCGTAGGGCAACATCCCGAATCGGCTGCCGGCGCACCACGACTTTCATATAAATACGTTGCACCAAAAGCCCAATAGTTTTCATGGACAGACACTACGAGTAAGAAAGAAAGGATAAAAATGAAACTGGAACCCGGTAAAAAAGTGAAGATTGAAGTTCTTGCATCACAGTGCGATATCATGAAAACGGGAGATGTTGTGTGGCTTGACGGAGCCAGACTGGATCAGGAAAACTCCAGTTCTGTATGCGTTACAGCTCTCTGCTCCATCTATCCATGGATAATGGGGGCCAGATTCGGGGTGGAATCGGAAAAGCTCGGATGGCATGACGGGTACAGGGTCTGCTGCCCGGATAAGCTGGTGGATTTTAAGATCAGTTTTTAGCCCGTCGTGGGGAAGATAAACCCACTCAGCCTTTGTTTGGTTTGCCTGGGGGCAGGCTTGTGTAAAACCAAGCCTGCCCCCCTTTCGTTGTATGCTGCCGTTTTTCGCCTGGGTTACACCAACAAAACACAGTCTGTTGGGATGCGGGGATATCGGCTAGAGGATGAGCCGCTGGCTGTCGCATTTTTCCCTTAGAAGGTAGAGTTCTTCGTCGGTAGGGGGAATGATCTCTTCTGCCCGTGACGTGTCAACGGAAAATTCCATTTTTTCGAGGATTTCTTCAGGGGTTATTCCCGGGTAGAAGCCGTGAAGGTACATCTCTTTTGTTGTTTCATCAAATTTCATCACACCCATGTTGGTGATGACCATTTCAGGGCCTCCCGGAGCAAGGCCGGCCTTCTCTCTTGCTCCCGGGCCGTCGAGGTAGCCGGGGCTTGTCAGGTAGTCGAGTTTTTTAACAAATTTTCGTTTTTCGTGCTGCATGAATATCAGACTCTTGGGCACAAACGATGCCACATCACAGCCGCCGCCGCTGCCTGAAAACCGGATTTTGGGCAGGGAATAATCCCCGATGACCGTCGAGTTGAGATTGCCGAACCTGTCTATCTGGGCAGCTCCGAGAATGCCCACCACATGGTCGCCTGTTATCCTGTTCTGCATGGTGGCAAAGGAGTCCAGGAGGCCTCCGTTGGCAGAGGTGTGAAACATAACCCTGGGATCACCGACAGCCAGGGGGATCTCTGCCAGTTTTGAATCAATGGCTCCGGTTTCAAAAAAAATAACACTGTCCGGTGCGTTGATTTTTTTGGCAGCCATGGCAGCCAGCATTGAAATACCCGTGCCGCAGAAGACAATATCGTTGTTGCTTATCTCTCTGGCAGCAGCAATTGTCATCATCTCTTTTAACGTATAGTCCATTGTTTTCTCCTGACCTTTATTGTGACCTGATCCTTATTTCTGCCAAAACGGCCGGGTGGTTGTTCTTTCCGTCCCATGGCCGGTGTGATGATCAAGGCCGTGGGATTCATGTTCTGTCCAGATTTGACGCATACCCGGTTTCCGGATCCGCGGTGATTTTCTCAATCTGTTCCCTGCCCACCAGTTCCATCAGTGCACCATGGTCCCTGGTTCCGAGGACATACTGCTCAAGGTAGTTGTTAAAGGCCTCTTCGTCTTTGGCACACCGTGCGTACATCTTCAACTGCCGGGGGTCATAATCGTAGCTGTTGTAGCAGGCGGTGGGGTAGGCCCCGTGGGGCATGTGGACCACGGCATCGACGTGGATAAAGGGAATCTGGTTCTGGTCGGAGTTGCGTTTCAGCTCGTCACCGGTGTAAAGCTGTTCACAGGTGACAATCAGGTGTCTGGCCGCTTTTGCCTGTTCCACATCGGCAAAGGAGAGTCCTTCGATCCGGCAGTTTCCCTTTTTATCTGCTTTCTGAACATGAATGATGGTCACGTCGGGGTTTATGGCAGGTACCAAAACCAACCTGTCTGTGTTGTTCGATGTGGAAAAGGGATTGTCCATCTGGATGAGTTTGTCGTTGGGGATTTTTGCATCACTCTGCC
>DATFJZ010000157.1:0-11917 GCA_035268945.1 Desulfobacteraceae bacterium
CCTCCTTTGCAATGGCCTTGAGGTGAAGCACCGTGTTGGTTGAGCAGCCAAGGGCCATGTCAACGGCCAGGGCGTTCCTGAATGCCTGTTCGGTGAGAATTTTGTCCGGTGTGGTGTTGCTGTTGAACAGATCCATGACAGTCATGCCGGCCTTTTTTGCCAGGCGGAGCCGTTCCGACATGGGGCCGGGGATGGTACCGTTGCCCGGCAGTCCCATGCCGATGGCCTCGGTGAGGCAGTTCATGGAATTGGCCGTGAACATGCCGGCACAAGAACCGCATGTGGGGCAGGCTGCATTTTCAACGGCTTCCAGCTGATCTTCGGTCATCCTGCCCGTCCGCACCTTGCCCACGGCTTCGAAGACAGATACCAGATCGATTTTCCGGTGGCGGTCTTCAGGATTTCTACCGGCAAACATGGGGCCTCCGCTGATGATAATGCAGGGAATGTTGAGCCGGGCCGCAGCCATGAGCATGCCGGGTACGATCTTGTCGCAGTTGGGTACCATGACAATGGCATCAAAGGGGTGTGCCGTTGCGGTCACCTCGATGGAGTCGGCAATGAGTTCACGGCTTGCCAGGGAGTAGTGCATCCCCGTATGGTTCATGGCAATGCCGTCGCACACGCCGATGGTGGAAAACGCCATGGGCGTTCCCCCTGCCATGGAAACCCCTGTCTTGACGGCCTTGACAATGGAGTCAAGATGCATGTGCCCGGGAATGAGCTCATTGGCCGAGTTGGCAATGCCCACCAGGGGACGTCTTATCTCCTCATCGGTGAACCCGACGGCCTTCATGAGGCTTCTGTGGGGTGCCCTTGTAACGCCTTTTTTTGCAATATCGCTTCTCATTTTTTTGTCTCCAAAATAAAAAAGCCGCTATCAGCTTTTCGGGGCTGATAACGGCTTTGTGTTAATTATTATTATGCTTATGCCATAGTCAGCCTGTTCTCCGTAGAGTGACAATAATCACATCCACGAGAATAAGAGAGAGCAGCACGTTGATAATAGTAATATTTTTCATTTCTCTGTTTTTAATAACCTTTTTTTAGCAGTATTTTTTAAGGTCTATACGGGTTGCTCATGAATGTCAAGGAAAAAAACAGCAATCCCTATTCAGCCTTCTTCCCCGGCGGTGTTTGCTCCCCCCATCTGGTTGATGGTTGAGGCCATGTAGCCGGCGCCGAACCCATTGTCGATGTTAACAACGGCAATGTTGGAGCTGCAGGAGTTGAGCATGCCGAGGAGGGCTGTGATGCCGTTAAAGCTGGTGCCGTAGCCGACACTGGTGGGAACGGCGATCACAGGGGCCTTGACCATGCCGGCCACCACACTTGGCAGGGCGCCTTCCATGCCGGCAGCAACAATGATAACCGCTGCTTTGTCCATGAGTTTCTTATGGGCAAACAGCCTGTGGATGCCTGCCACTCCCACATCATACAGGGTGTTTACCCGGTTTCCCATGGCCTGGGCCGTGATCTGGGCCTCCTTTGCCACGGGGATGTCCGATGTCCCTGCGGAGATGATCAAAATGTCCCCCTCTGCCTTTATCCGGGGAGAGCGGCTTTCCAGGACAAGCATCCCCGCCTCCTGGTCATACCTGGCCTGGTTGAAGGTCTTTTGAACTTCCAGGGCTTTTTCCCTTGAGATCCGGGTGACAAGAATGATCTCTTCGTGATCGGCCATGGATTGCATGATGCCAATGATCTGATCATGGGTTTTGCCCTGGCCAAAGATCACTTCGGGAAAACCCCTGCGGATGGACCTGTGGTGATCGACGTGGGCGTAGTCAATGTCTTCAAAGAAAAAGTGCTTGAACTGATTTTCTGCGTCTCTGGCAGAGATCGCCCCTTTTTCCACCTGGTCCAGGATTTCTGCCACTCGTTTCTGGTTCATGGGGTTCCTTTACGATTGTCTTTTAAGCCAGGACCTGCCTTTGCCGTTTTTGGGGGTATGGGTGTCGTCCTGGGATTGGGTCTGGGCTTTTTCCGTTGGATTGCCGCTGCTGCCAGGATCGGATGCATCTTCAGGAGGCGATGACGGCTTTGGGGGTTCTGAATGGCCCCATTTGTATCTTCCAAATTTTAAATATCCGTAAACGTTGTTCAGCCTGGCATCACTGCTGGTTGAAACAGGGATAACATTTCCCTGGATTTCCGCCTGAAGATACTGGGCAAGTTCCATGCTGCCCCCTCCGGAGAGAAAGATGGAATCGATGTCCCAGTCATCCTGCCACAACCGGTTCACATCCGATGCAATGGCAGATGCGGCATGGGTAAATACCCTTTTTTTAAGGTTGGCAATATTGTACTCCTTGCCCCTGATTTTAACCATCCCCTGTTCAATGAAGTGATACATGCGAAAGAGCTCCACGTTCACCTTGCTCTCCTCCCTGAGTTTGTTGGCAATGACAGAGAAGCATTTGGAAATACCGGTGTCCATGGTGGTGGAGCTACGTTCAATATATTTGAGGTGGTCAAAAACAGAAAAATCAGTTGTCCGAAAGCCGATGTCAATGACACCGATTTTCTGCATGGAGAGCTCTCTGTTGGAAATCCTGCCGTTGTCATCCATGATATGGTTGAATATGCTGCCAATGGGCTGGGGGATCATCTGCACGGCATTGATGTTGATCTTTTTGGTGACATCCTTACCGTTCTGGTTGTGAAAGGTGACCTCATGCTCTCCTGTGATGGCCTGTTTGAACCGTTTTTTGTCCCGCTTGTAAAACCCCACCGGCAGGCCGGACACGACCTTGATGGGCCTTGAACCTTCACTGCAGACCCCGGCGGCGGTGATGGCCAGGATTTTAACAAAATCGGACACCAGCTTGTCCTGTTCCAGGGTGAAATCCCAGGTCCTGGACTGGGCTTCGGCAAAATTGCCAAGAAAATAGGATTTGTCATCAATGGTCACATGGAGGTTGGAGACAGAATTGTCTTGACCTATGCCGGGGTTGAACTGGATTTCGGGGGCATCTCCTGTTATTGATTTAAAGATAACAGAGTTTGATCCATTGTAAGCCTTTGTAAATCCAAACCCCACATCAATGCCGATGATTTCCATGGTTGCTCCTCCTGTGACGGGCTCTTGTTAATCCGGGTACTGGTATTTCCGTTTAAGTAACATTATACTTTGCAGATAGTCAAGGAAAGAGCTCGTCTGAAAAAACAAATTTCAACCTGGGCAGGGAGCAGGGTCCACGACTCAACCGCTGTGAGAATTCAGCAATGGAATGATAAAAGTCAAAAAGGGGTTGATAAATATTCACAATGGTGTATGTTTCTCTGTGCAGAAACGCTTTGGTCAGCTCTATCGGGCTGGAGCCTTGATTCTAAGGGCCAGATGTGCTGGTTCGTAGAGCAAGGTGGCCTTTCCTGCCCTTTCAATCGGTCTGACCCGTTGGGCAGGGCATAGGGCCATGGAAAGTTGAGCCATCAATCGTTGAAGAGGGGAAGCCAATGGCCGTTGACCGGGAACTCTTACAAGAGATTCTAACCATACAGGACCTTGATGAACTGAATCAGTTTTTTCAAGAGATGTTTACACCAGGAGAACTTGAAGATCTTTCCCTGCGGTGGAAACTTTTATCCGATCTTCACAAGGGCATGACCCAGCGGAAAATTGCCGAAAAGTACAATATCAGCCTGTGCAAGATAACACGCGGGTCGAAAATACTGAAAACCAAAGATTCCGTGGCTTTAAAACTTCTCGACAAACAGAAATTCTAAGTCATGTTTGGCTGCCCTGGAACGGGGTGGTACATAAGGAGACAACGTGTCAAAAATCAAAAATCTGAGTTTAATGCTGGGCAATGAAGCCCTGGCCAGGGGACTTGTGGAGAGTGGCTGTGCCATGGCAACGGCCTATCCTGGCACCCCGTCATCGGAGATCCTGCCCGCCGTGGGATTCTGGAAAACGGCGGAAAACCTGGACGGGCTCCATGTACAATGGGCCGTCAATGAAAAGGTTGCCTTTGAGATCGCCTATACGGGCAGCATTGCCGGATTGAGAAGTGCCGTGGCAATGAAGCAGGTGGGCCTCAACGTGGCCGCCGACCCCTTTATGAGTGCGGCCTACCTCGGAGTCAAGGGCGGTTTCCTCGTGATCAGCGCCGATGACCCGGGACCCCATTCCTCCCAGACCGAGCAGGACTCGCGGCTTTTTGCCATGGCGGCAAAGATCCCCGTGCTGGACCCGGACTCTCCAAAACAGGCAAGGCAGATGGCGGAAACCGGGTTTACCCTTTCAGAAGCCTTTGAGATTCCGGTGATGATACGGCCCACCACCAGGGTGTGCCATGCCCGCCAGGATATTGAAACCCGGACCATCCCAAAAAGCCAGAGCAGGGCCTCGTTTGAAAAAAATCCAGGTCGATGGGCTGCCACTCCGAAGTTTCGCTACCAGCTTCACAACGAGCTGGAAGAGAAGTTGAAAGAGATTGCCGCCTACCCGCCCACAGCCCCTGTCTGTTTAACCCCGGATGTCCTAAGTGACAAGGCCCTGGTTGTCTCAGGCGTGGCGGCTGCCCATGCCAGGGATATTGTCAGGGAGCTTGCATCAAAGGAGAAAGTAACCCTTTACCAGGTGGTTCAGCCCTTTCCTCTGCACAATGATTTTATTGAATCCATCCTGGCTGACCATTCAGAGATCCTTGTTCTCGAAGAGACAGCCGGTGTCATCGAGATGCAGCTTGGAAGACGGGACAGGGTAAGGGGAAAAAACAGCGGCCATGTTCCCAAAACCGGTGAGCTGCTCCCCGAGACCATCGAGCAGGTCATCACCGATTTTTTATCCCTTGAAACGGTTTGCCGGCAGCTTGAGCCCAAACCGGGGAAACGGCCTACCCTTTGCGCCGGATGTCCCCACCGGGCCAGTTTTTTTGCCATCAAGAGGGCCGCCCCCAAGGGAATATACACCAGTGATATCGGCTGCTACACCCTGGGCATGAACCTTGGCGGGGTGGACACCGTTCTCTGCATGGGGGCTGCCGTCAGCCAGGCAGCGGGGTTTTCCCACGCCTATGATGATGCCAACCGCCCCCCCATCGTGGCCACCATCGGGGATTCCACCTTTTTCCACGGAGGGATACCGGCCCTTATCGATGCGGTTGTCCACAAGGCCAGGATGCTTCTGGTGATCCTGGACAATAGAACCACTGCCATGACAGGCAACCAGCCCACCCCGGCAACGGGCAAAGACGTTCTCGGGGGGGATGTGGCAGCGGTGGATCTTGAAAAACTGGTTCTCGGCTGCGGGGTTGACTATTTAAAAACAGCAGATCCCATGGATGGGAAGACCTTTCTTCCCCTGTTGAAGGAGGCCGTTGCCCATGCCCGTCTGAACGGGCCTGCCGTGGTGATTTCACGGTCTCCGTGTCTTCTCTCCCTGTCAAAAAAAGAGATGGAAAATAATTACAGATCCATTGAGATTGCAGATACCTGTGACGGTTGTGGGTATTGCACCTCCCATTTTGAATGTCCGGCCCTTGTCATGGACCTTGAAGCGGGGAGGGTCTCGGTTGACAAAATCCTCTGTACCGGGTGCGGCGCCTGTATCCAGGTCTGCCCGAAAAAATCGATAATCCTGGAGGCGGATGCCCGATCCGTTTCCATTGACGGGGAAGTGGAAAAAATATGAACAGACAGATAGTCATCAGCGGCGTTGGCGGCCAGGGGGTTCTCTTTATCACACGTCTGCTTGCCCAGGCCTTTATGGATGGCGGCAGCCCTGTGCTCACCTCGGAAACCCATGGAATGGCCCAGAGGGGCGGCATTGTCATCTCCCATCTGAAGGGGGGAGATTTTCAAAGTCCCCTGATCCGGCCTGGCCATGCCGACCTTTTAATTGCCTTGAAAACGGAAACCCTTGACCAGCACTGTGGTTTTCTCAAACAGAATGGAGAAGCCGTTGTCAACGCTGCCAATGGTGCTGTTGCGGGCCGTGGACTGGAGGGTATCACAATAAAGACGGTGGATGCAGACCGGCTTGCAGAAACCGACAACAGTCCGGGGTCTGTCAACCTTTACATGCTCGGTGCAGCTCTGTCCCTTGGTTCCATCTGCTCCGTGGACAGCGTCAAGGAGCAGGTACGCCTACGGCTTGCAAAAAAAGAGGAGATCGTTGTTCAGTCGGCCCTGTCAGCCCTTGATCGCGGTTTCTCAGCCGTGAACGAATCGTAAGCCAAATGGGCAACGTTAGAACCAAACCCGGAAATTGTGATGATAAAGGAGTTGTCAATGGGATTTATCCCGGGTGATTTAACACCAGAAAAAATTGAAAAAATCCAGCTGCAGGGGCTTCAATGGACGGTAAACCACGCATTGAAGCACTCCTCTCTTTACCGGAAGAAATTTCATCAAGCAGGGGTAACCCTGGAGGATGTGAAGACCCTTTCCGACCTTGAAAAACTACCGTTCCTTGACAAGGCGGATCTTGCGGCGGATTATCCCTTTCCCTTGAAAAGTGTTGACGAAAAGGAAGTGGTGAGAATCCACGGCTCCTCGGGCACAACCGGCAAGCGGAAGGTGATGTGCTACACCCGGAAGGATATCGATGTGTGGGCTGACATGTTTGCCAGGTGTTATGAACTGGCCGGCATGACGGCCGAAGACCGGGTGCACATTGCCGTGGGGTACGGTTTGTGGACGGCAGGGGCAGGGTTCCAGCTGGGGTGTGAACGGTTCGGTGCCATGGCCGTTCCCATGGGGCCTGTCAATACAGACATGCATGTGGAGATGCTTGTGGACATGCAGAGCACGGTTTTCTGCTCCACCGCCTCCATGGCCCTTCTCATGGCCGAAGAGGTCAAGAAGAGGGGGCTGCTCTCCAGGATCAACCTGAACAAGATCATCCTGGGCGCCGAGCGCCACAGTGATGCCATGAGAGACCGCATCGGCGAACTCCTCGGGGTCGAGGAGATCTATGACATTTACGGATTGACAGAGCTCTACGGCCCCGGTACCGGCCTTGACTGCTCCTGCCACCAGGGGATTCACTTCTGGAACGATCTTTTCATCTACGAGATCATTGATCCGGAGACCCTCCAGCCCCTGCCCCATGGGCAGGAGGGGGAGCTTGTCATCACCACCCTCCAGAAAGAGGCCTCACCCCTGATCCGCTACCGGACCCATGATATTACCCGGATCATACCCGGAGATTGCCCCTGCGGTCTCTCCTTTCCAAGGCATGGCAGAATCAAGGGCAGAAGCGATGACATGTTCATCTACAGGGCTGTGAACATCTATCCCAGCCAGATCGATCTGATTTTAAGCGGCATCCATGGCGTGGGAAGTGAATTCCAGATCCACCTGGATCACAGACAAGACGGCAGGGATGCCATGGTGATCAAGGTGGAAAAAGATGAGAGCGCCATGGGCAACGATGATAAGGGTCTTGCCTCGCTGATATCGGACAGGGTGAGAAGGCGGCTGCTTGTCCGGGTCGATGTTGAGCTCCTCGATGCCTTCACCCTGCCCAGGACCCAGAAAAAAAGCCAGCGGGTGTTTGACCGACGAAATGGGGGGTAACCTGATGCCCTTTTGGAATGTAATGTTTTTTGACGGTTTGACCGACGGAATGGGGAGGGTAAGCTTCCCGGGGCAGCGGAAATGGTTGGTGCTGTCATAAATTTACGGGGGCATTGCCCCCTGGAAGATCTTTAACCAGAAGGAGAAGGATATGAAACAATTACAATGTGTTGTTTTTGCAGCCGTTGCAGCTGTGATGCTGGTTCTGCCGTGTTTCACAGCGGATGCCCGTGCCGGTTCGGTGACCCTGAATTATGCCAATTTTCCCCCGGCCCCCACATTTCCCTGTGTTCAGATGGAACGGTGGAAAACCCAGGTGGAAAAAAGGACAGAGGGGCAGGTGAGGATCAACACCTTTCCCGGAGGAACCCTGCTCGGGGCCAAGGGAATGATGGACGGGGTTATTGCCGGCCAGGCAGACATCGGCTGCCTCTGCATGGCATACCAGCCCGGGCGTTTCACCGTGACCAATGCGGTGAGCCTCCCCCTGGGAATCCCCGATTCAAAAACCGGCAGTGTTGTGCTTTTCGATCTGTACAACCGTTACAAACCGGCGGCTTTTGACAAAGTCAAGGTGCTGACAATGTTCACAACGGCTCCGGCAAACATCATGGCAAAGGGCCCTGTCAGGAACCTTGATGACATCCGGGGGCTTGATCTGCGGGCCTCGGGCGGGGCTGCCGATATTTTGAAGGCCTGGGGGGCCAACCAGATCGGCATGCCCATGTCTGCAACCCCGGAGGCCCTTCAGAAAGGGGTTGTCCAGGGCCTGTTCTCCTCTCTGGAGGTGATGAAAGACCTCAAGTTTGCCGATGACTGCAAGTATGTCACCATGACCAATACCGTTGTTTACCCCTTTGCCGTCGTGATGAACCAGTCAAAGTGGGACGCGCTGTCCCCGGAGGTGCAGAAGGTGATGATGGATCTTGCCCGGGAGCAGGCAGAATGGACAGGCGCCTACATGGACGGCCATGTGGAGAATGCCGTTGCCTGGTCGAAAAACCGGGGGGTCGAATTCATCGCCCTGGATGACCAGCAGAGGGAAGGGTGGCAGGAGCCCCTGGCTCCCATCATCGAAGAATGGATAAAAAAAGCCGGTGGGAAAGGGTTTGACGGTGGAGGGATCGTTGACACCATTTCCGGGATGATCGATAAACAGGGAAAATAGGTTGATATTTTTTTTATATGAAAGTCATGTTGCACCGGCTGCCTCGAATTCGACGTTCTATCTTCGTTGTGATGCTGGCATCATGGGGGTTATATGAGATTATCCACAATACTAAGAAAGATCAACACATTCCAGGTGTTTTCCGGGGGCTGTTTTCTCGTTCTCATGGTTTTTCTCACCTGTGCCAATATTCTGCTGCGCCAGTTCGGCATGCCCGTCAGGGGCACCTTTGAGTTGATGGGATTTCTGGGAGCCCTTATTTTTGCCCTTTCCCTTGGTTACTCCCATGACAAAAAAGAACACCTCTACGTCAGCATCCTCTTTGATGCCTTTCCCAAAAAGGTCAGGCAGGTGCTGCACAAGATCAATCTGGTGGTCTGCACACTGTTTTTTTCCCTTGTATCCTACCAGCTCTTTAAAAAGGCCTGGAACATGAAAAGTGTGGGAGAGGTGTCGGAAACCCTGCGGATTGTCTATTATCCCTTTATTCTGGTGTTGTCCTTTGGCACGGCGGTTCTGGTGCTTTTTTTTATCGGTGAGTTTTTCAACAAAGGGGAAGACGAAAATTGAGCCCTGCCATTGCCGGTGTTACAGGCATTTTATGTCTGCTGTTTCTTCTTTTTGTTTTTGGCATGCCCGTCGGCTTCTCCATGGCCATGGTCGGGTTTGCCGGATTTTCCTGGGTGATCAATGTCAATGCCGGTCTGAACATGACAGGTTCGGTGTTCTGGTCGGTCTGCTCCAAATACGGCCTCACCGTCATTCCCCTTTTTATCTTCATGGGACAGATCGCCTTTTACTCCGGGGTGAACAAGCGGCTCTACAGGGCGGCCCATAAATGGACCGGCCATATCCAGGGCGGGCTGGCCATGGCCACCATCATGGCGTGCAGCGCCTTTGCCGCCATCTGCGGGTCCAACACGGCAACGGCGGCCACCATGGGAACCGTTGCCCTGCCGGAGATGAAAAAGTACGGGTATTCGTCGATTCTGAGCACCGGCGCCATTGCCTGCGGCTCCACCCTGGGGGTGGTCATTCCCCCCAGTGTGGTGCTCATCATCATCGGTCTTGCCACGGAACAGTCCATTGCAAAGCTTTTTTACGGCAGCATTGGTGCCGGCGCCGTTTTGACCCTGCTGCTCATGGTCACCGTTGCTGTGGTCTGCAGGGTAAACCCCGGCCTGGGCCGGGCAGCGGAAAAGAGCTCCATGAAGGAGAGAATCGCCTCCCTTTCCGGGGCGGTGGAGATGCTCATCCTCTTCTGTCTGATCATGGCCGGGCTCTACCTGGGCTTTTTTACCCCTTCGGAAGCGGGGGCTGCCGGTTCTTTTTTTGCCCTCCTAATTGCTGCCGCCACAAAAACCCTGGGTTGGGAGGATTTCAAGCGGGCGGTAAAGGACACCCTGCGGATCTCCTGCATGGTGATCATGCTCGTTGCCGGAGCCATGATGTTTGGCCGTTTTCTCGCCATCACCCGCATTCCCTTTGACCTTGCCGCTTTTGTGGCAGGGCTGGAGATGCCCGATCTCCTTGTCATGGTCTGCATCAGCCTCATCTACATTGCCGGTGGAGCCATCATGGATGCCCTGGCCCTCCTTTTGATCACCATTCCGATTTTCTTTCCCCTGGCCATGAACATGGGATACGATCCTGTCTGGTTTTCCGTTACCATCACCATCGTTACCACCCTCGGTGCGGTAACTCCCCCGGTGGGGGCCACCACCTATGTGGTGGCAGGCGTTGCCGACAATGTTCAGCTCAAGGATGTGTTCAAAGGGGTGGCTCTGTTCATTCCGGCCTATGTGGCAACCATCGTGCTGTTGATTCTCTGTCCCTGGATCATCACCTGGCTTCCCCGGTTTGTCTGAACAGGAAACAGGAGACAAGGGTCTGCCTTTTTTAGTTTCTTATCTCTGATCTTTGTGTTTTTTTGACAAGAGAATCGGAAAACGTTGTCGGTTCTGGCTTGTCCAGATTAGGTTTCATGGGATTGAATTTGCCCGGAATGGCAGCAATCCTGGCCGGAATTGTGTTCAAGTCCTTGAATTTTGAACACAAGTGTGATGATGATGTTGGTGAATAGTAGTAGTTAGGAGGAGAGTAAGGGTGAGAAGGAGATGACGATGGAAAAATCGAAAAAAATTCTGGTAACCCGAAATTTTCCTGAAAACGGGCTTAACCTGCTCGAAAAACAGGGCTTTGAGCTGCTGCAATGGGATCAGGAAAGGCCCATGACCCAGTCAGAACTGATTCACCGGGCAAAAGAGTGCCACGGGATGCTCTGTACCTTAACGGATCTGATTGATGACCATTTTTTGAACCAGTGCCGTCACCTGGAGGTGATCTCCCAGTATGCCGTGGGGTATGACAATATTGACATCCATGGGGCCACCCATGCGGGAATCCCCATAGGGTTTACCCCGGATGCCATGAGCGAGGCAACGGCAGATATCGCCTTTGGACTGATGATTGCCACATCCCGGAAGATGTTCTACCTTCACAAGTCCATTTTAAAAGGGGAATGGGGGTTTTTCCGGCCCAAGGGCCACCTTGGCATGGAGTTGAAAAACAGGACCCTGGGGATTTTTGGACTGGGAAGAATCGGCATGAAAATGGCCCAGCGGTGTAAAGGCGCCTACGGCATGGATATTCTCTACTGCAGCAGAACCCGGTCATGGGAGGCTGAAAAAGAGCTTTCGGCCCGGTTTGTCTCCTTTGATGAGCTGTTGAAAAACAGCGATATACTGTCGGTTCACAGCGTTCTCAATGATGATACCCGGGGAATCTTCGACAAGCAGGCCTTTGAGAAAATGAAAAAAAGCGCCATCTTTATCAATACCGCCAGGGGGCCTGTTCACAACGAACCGGATCTGCTCCATGCCCTTGAAACCGGGGAAATCCGGGGGGCGGGCCTGGATGTGACAGATCCCGAACCCATGGATAAAAACAACCCCATGCTGACCATGGAAAACGTCTCGGTTCTGCCCCATATCGGTTCCGGCACACAAGAGGCAAGAAACGAGATGTCTATTCTTGCCGCCAGGAACATAATCGCCTTTTATCATACAGGAAAAATGCCCCACTGCGTCAATCCAGAGGTGCTGGGGTGAAGTTACCCAGGCCTAAATGCTGAGGATTCCCGGCTGAGGTTGCCCGTTTTATAGGGATGCTGGTTCCGGCTTGTCTTTGTTGACACATATCGGAGGGGATGCTATCGTATTA
>DATFJZ010000158.1:0-2749 GCA_035268945.1 Desulfobacteraceae bacterium
AACGTCGGAGGAATTTTTCCCCTGCCAGCCTAAAAATCAGGAACTGCGGTCAAGTGTGTCCTCAAACAGCCTGATTTTTTTAACGCCTGGCAGGGAAAAAATCCTTATCTCCTTTGGTTCTCAAGTTCCAGCCGGGGCAAAACCCCGAACCGGTTGCCGGTGCAACACGACTTTCATATAAAAAAGATTATATCACTGAACAGAGAGGACAGTCAAAGGGAAAACCGGGCAATGGGCAATTCCACAATGAATTTTGCTGAAGGGTGGTCACGCCTGAAATGAACAATTGACATGGAAATGGATAACCTTTATACACAGGCAGGGGCCTTTGCTTCCGCGTTGCCTGCATGGTACTGCACCGGTTGATAAAGGAGTTTGGCATTGCGTGATGGTTTTTTCGCTTTGCCGGGGCAATGGCCATGGAAACAGAAGGAAAAGAGAGGAATCGTATGGGGTTATTGAGTTTTTTTTCACCGCCAGCGCCAGAAGTCTTGGAGAAAAAAGGAGACGCTTTTTTCAAAACCAGTGCAGCAGGTCCGGCAAAAATCGAGTATGAAAAGGCCTTGGCCCGGCATCATAAAAAAAAGGCCGAAGATCCGGGTTTCCAAAAGCGGATACAGAAAAAGATTTCAGAAGCCAGTGAAGCCCTGGCCCTGAAGCATAAAAAAAAGGGAGAAGAGCTTGTCCTGGCCAATTGTCCAAAAGAGGCTAAAGAGCTTTTCGCCCTTGCCCTGGAGCTGACAGGTAGCAGTGGGATGAAACGAGAGCTCCAGGATCTCATGGAAACGGCTTCAGGGTCCTCCCCGGTGTCCGAATCCCCTGGAGAAAAGGGAGGAGATGCTGATCTTGTTGAAACAGAGCCTGCTTTTGACGGCCATGTCCATGATGAAAACGAGGTGTTCGCCATCCTCTGTCATGGGATGGCGGAAGAGGAACGCAGGGCCTACCAGGGGTATGGCCAAGCCTTTGTAACGGGGTTTGTCCAGCTCAACAACGGCGCCTTTGACGCTGCTGCGGAAAATCTCACCCGGGCACTGGAGGCCAATGGCGCACAAAAGAGCTTCATTCCTCTGGAGCTTGCCATCTGTTACATGAACATGGGAGAGTACGCCAGGGCAGAGGCCCTTGCCCGGGAATTCTTAGCGGCGTTTCCTGAATCGTTAAAAGGGATCCGGCTTTTGTGTGACCTTTTGTGGCAGTCAGGGGACCATGATGCCGTGGATCAGCTGCTGCTTTCCTGTCCCGGGGCCATTTCAGACCTCCTGTTTATCCATCTCTTAAAAGGGGAAAATCTTTTCCGGGCTGGCGAATTTGCCAGGGCGGAGGCCCTGTATCTGGATCTGATCCAGGCCAGAGGAAGGGAGCAGGCGCTCCTCGATGCCCTTGCAAAAACCTGTGATGCCGCAGGAAAGAGTGAACAGGCCCTTGAGCTTTACAGGGAGTTGGTAAACACCTGCTTTTCCTGCGGGGTTATGCCGGCAATGGAGCTGAGGAGGGATTTTGCCGAGACAAGCTTTCGGGCAGGAGAGCACACCGCAGAACTCCTCGAGATCTATTTCGGCCTGCTGGAGCAGGATCCGGATAACAGTGCCCTCTATTTCAGCAGGATCGCTTCGGTTCACGGGTCCCTTGGAAACAGGGAAGAGGCCGAAAAATTCAGGGTCCTGGCAAAAAAGGTGTGAATCCGGGACCTGTGATCCAGGGAGCATGGCCGTTCCAGGCCATACCCCGGTGGTCGGTCTGCCTCTATTGAAACTGCTGGCGGATTACCTTTTTGTCGAGTTTGCCCACCCCTGTTTTGGCAATGGTGTCCACAAATTGAATCTGGTCGGGAATTCCGTATTTGGGCAGGTTCCCCTGTTCAAAGGCCTTGACAAAGAGCTGTTTCAGCTCATCTTCAAGGTCTTGGTTTTTCTGTTCCTCCTTGAGTACAACCAGGAGAAAGGGACGTTCACCCCATTTTTCATCGGGGATGCCAACGGCTGCTGCCTCGCTGACCGCCGTATGCTGGCTGACAATGTCCTCAAGCTCAAGGGACGAGACCCATTCGCCGCCGGTCTTGATAATATCCTTCAGCCGGTCGGTGATTTTAAGGTATCCCTCCTTGTCAATATTGCCCACATCCCCTGTGTGCAGCCATCCACCGTCCCACAGCTCTTCACTCTTTTCAGTGCTTTTCATATATCCCTGGGTAAGCCAGGGGCTTCGTGTGACAACCTCTCCTGTCTGAACGCCGTCATGGGCAACGGGGGTGCCGGCAGGGTCAATGATTTCAAGGTCCACCAGGGGGATGGGGATTCCTGTCTTGCACCTGATCTCGATCTGTTTTTCCTCGTCGAGATGGCGAAGATGGGGTTTTATATGGGCCACAGTGAGCAAGGGGCAGGTTTCCGACATGCCGTAGGCCGAGTAGAGGTTAATTCCGGCCTTCATGGCAGAGCTGCAAAGTCCCCTTGGCAGGGCTGATCCTCCGATGACAACTTTCCAGTTTGACAGGTCGACCTTTTTGATAACCGGGGAGTTTACCAGCATGTGAATGATGGTGGGAACGCAGTGGGAGAAGGTCACCTTCTCTTTGAGAACAAGGTTCAGTATCATTTCAGGTTCATACCTGCCGGGGTAGATCTGTTTGCAGCCAAGCATGGTAAACAGGTAGGGCATCCCCCAGGCGTGGACATGGAACATGGGGGTCAGGGGCATGTACACATCCCCCGAGGACATGACCGCCTGGGAGTCATAGGCGCACAGT
>DATFJZ010000159.1:0-4016 GCA_035268945.1 Desulfobacteraceae bacterium
TGATGATGAACTTTTGAAATTAAAAAGTTAGTGTCCCCGTCTATCTGGGCAGTGAATCCGCAGCAACCCGCGCCCTTATCGAGCGTCTCCGTTTTCCCTATCTCAACGATGCGGATTACCGCAACAGTCACTTTCCCCGGCAGATTCCCGTGGGGCTCATCTATACCATGAATATCCCGGGCGAATTTATGGAAGCCATGGGGTACGATGTAAGCTTTGGCCGAACCAAAGCGACGCTTGCCCGGGAGTTTGGTTCGTGCAGGATGGTCCTGGCCAACAACACCACATTCACCCTGCGTCAAAAATCCGGCTGATCTCCTGCACCAGGGACTGGACCCTTTTTTGATGTTCCGGCGGCACCATGAGCAGTGGTGCAGGATGGTTTTCAATGAACGAACCTTCCCCCATGGCGGTCTTTCCCATCTCACTTTCCGTTGGTTCCCCGCCCTTCAGGAGAACC
This sequence comes from Desulfobacteraceae bacterium, assembly GCA_035268945.1. Lineage (GTDB taxonomy): Bacteria > Desulfobacterota > Desulfobacteria > Desulfobacterales > Desulfobacteraceae > DATFJZ01. The sequence continues at coordinate 461 of DATFJZ010000159.1, forward strand.
ATGTCGGAGAGATTTCCGGAAAATCCCTGGGCATCCAGATGCTCGATATACTGCATGAAAACATTGTTGATGGTAAGGATAAGTGGCGGCATTTCGGCAGCCCCTGTTGTGGTGCATTTTTTCTGGGAAACCAGACTCCGGCACCCAAAGGGCCTTGTTCTGTATACCGTGCACTCATCATTTTCCAGCAGAGGACAATGTCCCCACAAGGGATCATTCTCCTCTTCAGACACCGTTTCTCCGTCCATGCAGAGCCTGGCAAAACGGTTAAAGGTCACCCGGGGACGGAACCGTTTTTCAGACAGCCTCGTTCTGACCTGGTTGACCATTCGCTCTTTTTCCCCGGAATCCTTGCCGGCAAACAGGTATTCTGCCTCCAGGGAGGTCATGGTGACATTGCAGGTACAACAGGAGGAACATCCCCGGAAGCAGGCCGTTGCCGCTGTTTCTGTCCACTGCCGGTGAAGCCGGTAAAGCCGTTCCAGTATCCGGTGCTTTAAAACGTGCTGGGCCATTTTTTTCTTCCCTTTAACTCGATTATCAAGTTTTTGGAATAGCGCCGCCCCCAACGGTTCTTCAGAAAAAACTTGATAATCGAGTTTAAAAGCATTGTTTGCATCACAGAGGTTTGGGGGATCGACGTTTTTAATGGTGATCAAGCCCTTCCCCATACAAAGGTTTGACATTGGGTCTCTTTTTTACCATAATACCTGTAAATTCGAAACCCAAAAAAGAGAGGAAACCATGCCGGAAAAAGTGTACTTTATCGATTTCACCGCCAACTCACGGGAAAACCTTCCGGACAAGCTGGCAAGGCTGTTGACGGCAGCAGGCTTGGAGGAGAGAATCAAGGAAAATGATCTTGCCGCCGTCAAGCTCCATTTCGGGGAACAGGGCAATACGGCCTTTATCCGGCCCCCCTATATCAGAAAAATCGTGGAACGTGTGGGCAAAGCCGGGGCAAAGCCTTTTCTGACAGACACCAACACCCTGTATGCCGGGGCCAGAAGCGACGCGCCCTCGCATATCCGAACGGCCGTGGAAAACGGTTTTGCCTTCGCCTCCATGGACGGGGCGCCGGTGATCATTGCCGACGGCCTCCGGGGACAGAGCTCGGTGGCGGTGGCGGTGGACCAGAAAAACTGCAGCCACGTGCACATCGGTGCCGAAATTACCGCCGCCGACGCCATTGTATCGGCGGCCCATTTCAAGGGCCATGAACTCACCGGTTTCGGGGGCAGTCTGAAAAACATCGGCATGGGATGTGCCTCAAGAAAAGGCAAGCTTGACCAGCACTCCACGGTGAGTCCCAAAATCAAGCGGAAACGCTGCCAGGGGTGCGAGGAGTGTCTGCGCCACTGTCCGGCAGGGGCCATTTCGATGAACGACGAAAAAGCCTCTATCCTGCAGGATCACTGCATTGGATGCGGGGAGTGTATTGTCCGGTGCCAGTTCAAAGCCGTTACCATTCAGTGGAACCAGACAATACCTGTTTTTCTGGAAAAAATGATGGAGTACACCATGGGTGCCTTGAAAAACAAGGAGGAGAAAGCCCTTTTTATCAATTTCATCACGGACATCTCCCCTGCCTGCGACTGCCTCCCCTACAACGACGCACCCATTGTCCGGGACATTGGGATTGTGGCATCAACGGATCCCGTTGCCATTGACCAGGCCTCGGTGGATCTTGTCAATGCCGAAGAGGCCCTTCCCGGTACATGCCTTGCCACCAACAGGGACCGGGGGCAGGACAAGTTCACAGGGCTCTATCCCAAGGTGGCGTGGGCCCTGCAGCTGGAATATGCCGAACAGATCGGCCTGGGGTCCCGCCGGTATGAGCTGGTAACCCTGGACACCCTCACATGGCGGTGAAAAGGATGCTTGGGGCATCCAACCAGCAGGAAGGAGTTCTAATGATGCGTATTGGATGCATGTATCCATGGGGTCAGGCAGGCAGCGAAAAGAAAATATGCGTCAGAGAGAGATGATCCTGCCGGGCTGGTCCGGCAGGGCTACATCAAGGGTGGTGCGGCTGTCGGGGGAGAGGAAATGCCCCACTGCGGCAAGGGCCTTTTCCGGGGTGTTGTTCTCAAAACTCAAATGGGAGAGAATCACATGCCTCAGGTTGTCCTCCATGATTTCTGACAAGAGCACCCCGGCATTCTCATTGGACAGATGCCCCCGCCTCCCCTTGACCCGCTGCTTGAGGTACCATGGATAGGGACCGTTCATCAACATTTCAGGATCATGGTTGGCTTCAAGGTAGAGCAGGTCACAATGGCTGAGGCGCTCTTTTACCAGAGCCGTTGCCACGCCGATGTCAGTGGCAATACCCAGCCGGCACTGATTACAGGAAACAGTGACTCCGGCAGGATCCGCCGCATCGTGGGAGATGGAAAAGGGATCCAGCTTCAGGTCCCCAATTTCAAAGGGGGTGCCGCAGTTGAAAAAGGTCACCCCCTCAAGTTTGCCAAGCTTTTTTTCCGCGGTCTGCCAGGTCTTCCGGTTGATGTACACAGGAATATCAAAACGCCGGCTCAATATCCCTGCCCCTTTTATGTGGTCGGTGTGCTCATGGGTCACAACGATGGCGGAAAGGGATTCCGGCGAAAGGCCAGCTGCTGCCATCCGTCTTTCAAGTTCGACACCGGAAAGACCGGCATCCACAAGGACGGCACTGGTTTCGCCGGACACATAGACCGAATTGCCCCGGCTTCCACTGGCAAGGGGGCAGATGGAAAGCCCCTGATGCTTCATTATTCCTTGGCAGCCTTGAGACTCAGCCGGATTTTTCCGTCCCTTGTGATGTCCAGCACTTTCACCTTGATGGTCTCGCCTTCCTTGACCACATCGGTGACTTTTTTCACACGGTGGTCTGCCAGCTCGGAAATGTGCACCAGGCCGTCGGTACCGGTCTTGATCCTCACAAAGGCGCCAAAATCGGTAATCTTGACCACTTCACCCTCGTAGAGACCGCCGATTTCAGGGTCCATGCCGATGTCGGTGACGATCTTTTCCGCTGCCCTGCCATCTTCTTCGTTTTCCGCAGAGATCTTGACAAGACCGGAATCATCCACCTCAATGGTGGTATTGGTGTCCGCCTGGATGGAACGGATCATCTTGCCGCCGGGGCCGATGATCTCCCTGATCTTATCCGGGTTGATAGTGACCGCGATGATCTTGGGGGCATGGGGAGAGATCTCATCCCGGTGGCCGGCAATGGTGGCCACCATCTTTTCCAGGATATGGAGCCGCCCTTCCCTGGCCTGGTCAAGGGCCCTTGCCATCACTTCCCTGGTCAGCTCCTTGATCTTAATATCCATCTGCAGGGCGGTGATCCCCTCCCGGGTGCCGGCGACCTTGAAATCCATGTCGCCGAAATGGTCTTCGTCCCCCAGGATGTCCGTGAGCACGGCCACCTGGTCGCCTTCCTTGATGAGGCCCATGGCGATGCCCGATACGGGAGTCGTGATGGGCACCCCGCCGTCCATCAGGGCCAGGCTGGCGGCGCAGACCGTCCCCATGGAAGAGGATCCGTTGGATTCCAGCACCTCGG
>DATFJZ010000160.1:0-3053 GCA_035268945.1 Desulfobacteraceae bacterium
GGCAGGGGATGAAGTGTTAAGGGAGATCACCCGGTTAATCCAGACCAATATACGGGCGGAAGATATCCTGGCCCGGTACGGCGGCGAAGAGTTTCTGGTGATTCTTCCTGAAACGGGTAAAAAAGAAGCCATGGAGCTGGCTGACAGGCTGAGGAAAAGGATTGCCAAAAAACCGATCAAAACAGAAAAAGAAACCATGAGAATCACAGCCAGTTTCGGGGTTGCCGCCCACACCCCCAACACGAGCATGGACCAATTGATCCAAGAGGCCGATACCATGCTGTACAAGGCAAAACTCAACGGAAGAAATATTGTCATGCCCGGGCTGATAAAACTCTGCCCCCGGGCCAATTCCGGGTGCTGAACCCGATTTCCCCCTTGACATTCCACGGCGTGATGGTTTACTAATGGATAACCGGGCAGAACCAACCAGGCGCACCGCCACGGAAAAAACTGCCGGCTCCAGGGATCACCGCCGGCCGGTAGATGCCCAATTTACGAACAACCAACTGGTAAAACAACCATGAACATTGTCGTTGGTGTTTCTGATATGAAGGTGAGCAACACCCCCGGGGATACCATCACAACGTATTCCCTTGGCTCCTGCATCGGTCTTGCCGTGTTTGATCCTGTTGCAAAGGCCGGCGGCATGCTCCACTACATGCTTCCCGAATCAAAACTCGACAGGGAAAAAGCCGCTGCCCGGCCGTTCATGTTTGCCGACACCGGCATTCCAAGGCTGTTCAAGTCGGTTTACCGGCTGGATGCCCTTAAAAAGAGAATGGAAGTCTCGGTGTTTGGAGGGGCCCAGATCCTCGATCAAAATGGTTTTTTCAACATTGGCAAGCGAAACCACATGGCATTGAAAAAAATTTTTTTCAAGAACAAGGTTTTGATCACCCATGAAGATGTGGGGGGAAATGTCAACAGGACCATAAGGCTTGACATTTCCACGGGCAGTATCTTTGTCAAAACATCGGGGTCAAGGGAGGTGAAAATTTGATCTCACTCCAGGAGTTGATAAAAGAGATCAAGAACCTTGAACCGGTGCCCGCTGTTGTGAACCAGCTGTTGGCATCCGCCGATGATCCCCATTGTTCCATGACAACCATCTCGGATATTGTTCAGTATGACCCGGCAATAACGGCCAACCTGATCAGAACGTGCAATTCAGCCTATTTCGGACTTTCAAACCCCGTTGAATCGGTCAGGGATGCCGTCTCCCTGCTGGGAATGGATCAAATTGTTGAACTGGTACTCCTGAACAACAGCCGGAAGGCCCTCTCAAAGAAACAAAAAGGGTATGGACTGGATAAAGGAGCCATGTGGCGGTACTCGGTGTCATCGGCCCTCATCGCCAGGGGGATCAGCCAAAAAACCGACGCGGAAAATCACAACACCCTGTTCACTGCGGCCCTGCTCAAGGATATCGGCAAGACCGTTCTGGACAGATTTGTAACAAACGCCTTTGACAAGATCACACACCTGGTCAAGGATGAGGGCTACAGCTTCAGTGAGGCGGAAAAGCAGCTCATCGGGATTGACCATGCCGAGCTCGGGGCAATGATCGTAAAGATATGGAAATTCAGCCCAACCATGGTGAAAATTATCCGTCACCACCATCTTTCCGATGAAAACCTCCGCAATGACAGGGACATTGCCACGGTATACCTGGCAGACTGCATCTGCATGATGATGGGCATCGGCGTCGGGGCTGACGGCCTGGCATACCGCTTCCACGGGGATGTGCTCCAGAACCTCAACATCAATTCCGACGACCTTTCCCATATTATTGCCGATTTCACCTTTAACATGAAAAAATTTGAAACCCTTCTGCAGCTGGTATAATCCCCATGAGCAGGGTGCTCACAACAAATTTCGGGTCGTAGACGCGGAGCCAAGTCGAATTAGAGGCAGCCGATCCGGGTTTTGTCCGTAGCGGTTTTGAGCGGCAGCGGTCAGCATGGAGGCTGAAGGAGCTGCCGCTCACCTCGGAGCAGCCCATGGAGGGGCTGCGTGGCTCGAAGAGGAGCCCTGGCTCCATGAGCGGAGGATAAAACCCGGATCGACTGCCGGAGCAACACGACTTTCATATAAACCGGCATGGCCGGGGGAGAAGCTCCCCCACAAAGATTCAATCAAACATTCTGGATGGTTAACATGGCATTTTCAATTTTACTGGTGGATGACTCCCTGCCCATGAGGGGGGTTCTGAAAAAAACATTCAAAGCAGCGGGATACAGCAGTGCTGCCTTTTTCGAGGCGGCCGACGGCACCCAGGCCCTTGACACCCTCCGGGAAAACTGGATCGACATCGTCATAACCGACTACACCATGCCCGGCATGAACGGACTGGAACTACTCCAGGCCATGAAAAAAGAAGAGCTGTTCCAGGAGATCCCCGTTGTGGTGGTCACCACCGAGGGAAACAGGGAACGGGTCAAGCAGTTCTATGAAAACGGCGCCGCCGGTTACATTAAAAAACCGTTTACCCCTGAACAGGTCAGGGATCTCATAGTGGACATTCTTGGAGAGAGTGATGATGATGATGATGGAGACGTTGATGACTCAGATGAAGACCTCGATTTCTGAAGTGATGGAGACCATGTTCTATTACCCCGTGGAGATCCGGGGGGGGACGTTTGACCACGTGTTCAGATCACAGGGGACAACCACCGCTGCCATCCGTTTTTCAGGGCCATTCTGCGGCAGCATCCACCTGGCCATTCCAGAGGCACTGCTCTCTGCCATGGCAGAGAACCTCATGGGAGTGGAACAGGAATCCCTTGGCGTGGAGCAGATCCAGGGAACGGCCACCGAGGCCCTTAACATGATCACCGGCAACTCCTTCAGCAGGATGGACGCGCCTTCCCCCTTTGACCTGGGAATACCGGTAGTTACGGACACAGCACCGGGCAACCCCTGCCGGGACAACACCCTGATCATCAAAACCCCGGACGGCACCATGGCCATCACCGCAGAACCGGAATGAACATAAATATGCATTGCAACTGGACGTGATAGAGGCGAAGGATAAGAACTTAACAATCGGT
>DATFJZ010000161.1:0-4006 GCA_035268945.1 Desulfobacteraceae bacterium
TCAACCATCACACTTCCGATTCGGGCAGGTATCTGATCCCTTTTCCTGTTTTTGCCGATAATGCCCTGGCATCTGGCCAGCTTTTTCTGGACCTCGGAAAAGAAAAAGAGAGGCAAAACAAAAAAGAGAATCGGCTGGTCAACCTCTCCCTTCTGCTGAACATGTCCCGCATCGGTCCGGTAAGGATGGACTGTTCTGTGCTGAAAAAGGAGATTTCAGGGATAGTCAAGGTTTCCACTGAAGCCGTTGTCCTGTTGGTAAAAACCATGATTCCCCAGCTTGAAAAAAAATTAGACCACCATGGGTTTCAGCTGACCCGCATGGAGTGCCGGGTTTCCCCCGGGGAAGAGCTGTCCGAAACCGCCCTGCTTGACGCTGTTATCAAAGAGATCCAGGGAGATGACCAGCAGGGTGTGAACATTGTCATATAAATAAAGTACCCATGGGCATGTTTATAAAAAAGAGTAATTACCTTCAGATTTTCATCGGAGTTGTGGCCCTGTGCATCGGCACCCTGGTTTACCTGGCCAGCCGATCCCCGGAGGCCACCTATTTTGTCAGCCAGCTTCCTCCGTTTCTTTCCCTCCACGGCAGATGGCCGGACCTTTTTGGCCCGGCCCATAAAAGCCTGGCATCTTTTCTGCATGTGTTCTCTTTCAGCATGATGACAGCGGGTATTGCCGCTGAATCAAAAACAGGGCTTTTTGCGGTATGTTTTGGGTGGGCCGTTGTCAATCTGGGGTTTGAACTGGGTCAATATTTTGACGACCGAGTTGTCAAACACCTCCCGGCCTGGTTTGAACATTATCCACTGCTGGAAACCGTGGATGACTATTTTACAGCAGGCTGTTTTGATGGATGGGACATTGCGGCAATTTTTGCCGGTTCAGCCGCGGCATACGTTGTGGGGACGATTCTGGAGCATGAAGGTTTCGTCCCCTTTGTTGGCTAACTCTAAAATAACACAAACAATGGAAAACAAGGACAGGGAAAATGAAGACAACAAGTTTAACAAGGGCAATCAGGTGTTGCGCTGTTTTTTTTACAGTGGTGATGGGGCTGGCAACCATCGTTGCAACCAGCGGTGACAGCGGGGACTCAACCGCTGAGCCAGCTGCCGAAACAGAGACTGAAACAGGTGTGGCCATTGATATGCCGGCGGATGGGGATGCTTCGGTTGAAGGCGATACCCTCTCGTTTATCAGCAGGCTGTCAAGCCCTGCTGACGAAGAAACCTACACCTATTCATGGGTTTCCAGCCAGGACGGGGAGCTTGGCACCACGGCCAATGTGACGTCAAATGCCCTTTCTGCCGGCGACCATGACATTGTCCTCACCGTGACAGACGGCAACGGCAATACCGTCGGATCCGATGCCATTGCCATTACCGTCGGGGATGGTGATTCGGCTGATGCCACCACGGACAATACTTCACCCAATGTGGACATCACCTCGCCTTCCACTGACATGTCATTCAACCTCGGTGAAATCATCTCCTTTGAAGGGGTCGGTACGGATGCAGAAGACGGAGACCTTACAGGTGATGCCCTTGTCTGGAGTTCCAATGTCAACGGAGGAATTGGAACAGGGGTTTCCATTGCTGTTGACGTTCTTTCCCAGGGAGAGCACACCATAACCCTGACGGCAACGGACAGCAAGGGCAGTTCATCCAATGCTTTTATCATTATCACGGTGGGCTCTTCTTCCAATGCCCCTGCGGTGAACATCTCAAGTCCGGCTTCAAGCCCCGATGGCACATACGGGGCGAACGCCGGGGATACCATCAATTTTACCGGCAGTGCAACAGACTATGACGGTTCTGCGATAACCGGTGAAAACCTTGAATGGATCTCATCCAAGGACGGGACCTTAGGAACGGGCAGCGAACTTCCCATTGACACCCGTTATGTGGCTCAAACCGGTAACCCGTTAAAAGAGGGGGAACACACCATCTATCTGAGGGCTGCAGGCAGTGCCGGCACAGGCCAGACCTCCATCACCATCACCCTTGCCAATACTTCACCCGTTGCAGAGATTTCAAACCCTCCAGAGACCTGCCCGGACACCAACACCCTGTGCAAGACCTTTGCCAGTGGCGAGTGGATCGATTTTCAGGGAAGCGCTGAAGACACCGAAGATGGCGATCTTTCAGGATCCAGCCTGGAATGGCGGTCCCACATCGACGGTCTATTAGGGACCGGGCAGAGCCTATCCATCAATACAGGCAATGTCCAGGCCCTCAACAATGCAGCCATGAGCAACGGGGAGCATATCATCACCCTGGAGGCAACGGATGAATGGGGAGCCCCTGGGACCGATTCCGTGATCATCAACATCGGGGTCAACACTCCACCGGTGCCGACAATCACAGAGCCCTCCGGGGATTATACCAGTTTAACTCCCACGGGGTTTGTCACTTTTTACGGAAAGGGGGAGGACGCTGAAGACGGCTCTCTGACCAGTGACGATCTTGAATGGTACCGTTCGGACCAGGAGGAGAAAATAACACCGGAAGAGGTTGCTGGCTCGGGACTGCTTTCTTCTTCTGTGCGGCTTGACATCTCTTCTTTTGATGCCGGTACCCATACTATTTCACTGGCTGCCACGGACAGCAGCGGAGAAAAAGCCATGGCATCCAGAAGCCTCACCGTTCCTGAGTAATGGGAATTTCTTTGCCCCTCTGGGGTGGCCGATGTTATGATCAAGCCCTGTTTTTGCCAGGATTCAATCGAAGAGATGAGTCGAGAACCTACCCGCCGGGGCAATGCCCGGCGCCAAACCGACAAGCAACTCAAGTGAGTTGCTTGGAAGGATTATAATATGAAGGAAAATAGCAGCACATGGAAGATGTTTTTGCTTGCAGCCCTTGTTTTGGTCTGTGTCATGCCGGGAATGGTTTTCGGTGCCGCCCCGGTTGTTGACATCTCTTTGCCCGTTGCCACCGACGGCAGTTTCACAGCCGATGCAGGGGACAGCATCACGTTTTCAGGCAGTGCCGTTGATGCTGTTGACGGGGACGAGATCGCCTCCTACCGGTGGAGCTCCAATAAAGATGGTGTGTTGTCAGAGGAAAAGACCTTTACCCTCTCTTCCCTGTCAGAAGGGGAGCATACCATCACTCTGCTTGCCACCGATGCCAGCAATGAAGACGGATTTGCCTCCATCACCGTCACCATTACCCGAATAAAGCCAAAAGTTTCCATCACAGCACCTGAGGTGAATTCGCAATACGATTATCACGATCCCCTCCAGACGTCAGGGGGGATTGATGTTGCCTTCACCTGCGATGCTTCGGATGAACAGGATGATGATTCAGGCGCCGATGACGGGGACATCAGGCTCTCCTGGTCGTCGAGCATTGACAATGCCTTTGGGACGGCCCGTGACGACGGTGCCGGCGCAGCTGTAACGCCGGTGACCCTTTCAAGCGGGACACATACCATCACCGTAACGGCAACGGACAGTGACGGCAACACAAGCAGCGACACCATCACCATCACCATCGACAGCATCCCCCCGGAAGATGTGACCATTGTCTTTCCGTCGGAAGGTGACAGCTTTGGCTACGGCGAACTCATCACGTTTCAGGGAAGTGCTGTGGCGCCTGAAGAGGGCAGTTTGAAGGGCGAATCCCTTGTCTGGACATCCAGCCAGGGAGATGCCATGGGAACAGGAGAAACCCTTGCCATTGATACCTTTTCCAGCGGTACCCATGTGGTCACCCTCACGGCAACGGACAGCAAGGGGTTGAGCACGTCTGCCACTGTTACCATTACCGTTGGTAATGCACCGCCCACAGCAGAGATAACCGCTCCCGGGGACGGCAGTCTTTATGATTACAAACAGGATATCATCTTCCGGGGAACGGGCAGTGATCCCGAGGACGGGACCCTCTCCGGCAGTTCCCTGGTCTGGACACGAACAACCCTGGGAACAACGGTGGAGATTGGAACCGGTCCCACGGTTTCCGTCAACGACTTTCCCAGCGGCACCCACGTGGTAACCT
>DATFJZ010000162.1:0-6045 GCA_035268945.1 Desulfobacteraceae bacterium
AAAAGGGCTCCGCCGATTGCCTGGCTCAAGGACAGGACTGACCGTTTTTTCCTTGAAATCCAGGGATCAGGCAGACTTCACCTGAAGCAGGGGGGAACCCTGAGGGTCCATTACCACAGAAAGAACGGCCATGCCTACCGGTCCATCGGAAGATACCTCATCGCCCAAAGGGAGATCCCCCAGGAGCAGGTCTCCATGCAGTCCATACGGGCATGGCTTGCCGACAACCCGTCAAAGGCGGAAACGGTCTTCCACCACAACCCGAGCTTTGTCTTTTTTAAACGGGAAAAAAACGGCCCCCTGGGCTCCCTGGGGGTAAAGGTCTCCCCCATGCGCTCCATTGCAACGGACAGCACCCTTTTTCCCAAAGGCGCCCTCTGTTTTATCAAAACCGCTGTACCGGCCACCACTGAACAAAAAAAACCATGGCCCCCCTACGCCGGTTTTGTCTTAAATCAGGATACAGGAGGGGCCATCAAGGGTCCCGGACGGGCCGATTTTTTCTATGGAAACGGGGATTACGCCGAATTTGCCGCGGGCCGGATGAACCACCGGGGCAGGCTCTACTTTCTTGTGCTGGAATAGTGCCCTCCTGAAAAGCGGCCTTGCTCATCACTTGGGCCAGATCTGCTGGTTCGTGGACCTTTGTCCCATGGCCGGTGTTATGGCCACGGCCTAAAAAGACTTGCAAATCGTCTCTATCTTTTATATTATTGGAGCCTGATGCCGTACACTGCGGCAGGATTGAGCCGAACTGCGCCTCCCGGCCCGGTCTCCTGACCCCCCTGGGGTGGCCGATGTTATGATCAAGCCCGAAAATCAACTGCAAACGCTCGTTCAGGGAGTAACACAATGATTCCCGGTTTTGAGGAAATTGTTGAACAGAGAATTTTAAAAGCCCAGGAAAAAGGAGAGATGGACAATCTTCCCGGAAAAGGCCGGCCACTGACCTTTGAGGATGAAAACGTCCCCGAAGAGCTGAGATTGTCCAGCAAGATCCTTAAAAACGCCGGTTTTCTTCCCCCGGAACTTGAACTGAAAAAACAGATCCAAAATACCGAAGATCTTCTGGCAACCCTTGAAACCGACTCCCCAGAAAAGGGGCGTATCCAGAAAAAACTCAACTTTCTCTTTACAAAACTCAACACCATGCGAGGTTCTTCTTCTGAATCCTCCCTGTTTCTGGAACTGTACAAAGAGAACATCATAAAAAGGATGTCATGAAATTTAAACGACACGATAAGGAAGGAATTTTCAAAAGTCTCTTTGCCGCCTATTTTGTTATCCTGCTCCATGTTTTTCTCCTGGCAGGCACCGGAGTCACCGTGGTCCTGTTCAGGGGCGTGTACCACTACCTGCCCTGGATCATGGGAGGCCTTGCCGTACTGATCATTGCCCTGTTCTGGATTTTTTACTATCGAATCAAAAAGAGCAGCAATGACATCAAAGACCTCCTCTCTTTCCCCGAATTCAGGGACAGAAACGTTGAAATAAAACTGCTGGGCGGGGTAGCATCGGTGAAAATAGATGGAAGCGGCAACCCGCCCGCCCTCTCAACAAACCTCCTGACCGGCGGCGATCAGGTGCCGAGACTGGAACAGATACCCGACAGGGACGAAAACAGCTTGAAGGATCTTGCCGACCTCTACGACCGGGGGCTGCTGACACTGGATGAGTTTGAAACGGCAAAAAAGAAACTGCTGGAATAGCAAGGAGGGCGTTATGGAAAAGACAAGACTGGCTCTGCTTTCAGGGGGCACCTCATCGGAGCGGGAGGTTTCCCTGAACAGCGGCAACCAGGTGTATGACTTTCTCGACAAGGAGAAGTACGCCGTTACCCGGTACGACCCCAAGACCGATCTTAAACAGCTTGTCCTTGACAGCGACCGCATCGACGCGGCCCTTGTGATTCTCCACGGCCCCAATGGAGAAGACGGGACCATCCAGGGACTGCTCGATCTGTTGGGAATCCCCTACCAGGGCGCCGGTGTCCTTGGCAGCGCCGTTGCCATGAACAAACTTGCCTCAAAACAGATGTACCGCAATGCCGGCATTCCCCAGCCCGATTTTCTCACCCGCACAAAAGACGATGCCATCGACGCTCCCGCCTGCATTGAAAAACTCGGTCTGCCCATGGTTGTCAAACCGGTCTGCGCCGGCTCCAGCAAGGGAATGACCATTGTTCGAGAGGCACACCAGCTTAAAAAAGCCCTTGCCAAAGCCTTTGACCACGATGACGCTGTTTTGATGGAACAGTATATCCGCGGTACCGAATTGACCTGCGGGGTTATCGGAAATGAAACCATTGAAACGCTGCCGGTCATTGAAATCATTCCCGGCAAGGGGTATGAATTCTTTGACTACGATGCCAAATACCTTCCAGGGGCCACCCAGGAGATCTGCCCGGCACGGATCAGCGAGGAGATCAAGGCAAGGGCCCAGGCCCATGCCGCCGCCGCCCACAAGGCCCTCTTTCTCAAGGGATACAGCCGGACAGACATGATACTCAAGGACAACCAGCTGTACATACTTGAAACCAACACCATCCCCGGCATGACAGAAACGAGCCTCTATCCCCAGGCCGCTGCGGCGGCAGGATACTCATTTTCACAGCTTCTCGACCGGCTGATCGACCTCTGCCTGGAGTCCTAGGAGACACAAACCCGGATCGGCTGCCGGAGCAACACGACTTTCATATAACCGGCATGGCCGGAGCATGGTCATCGAACCGGCCACAACTAAGATTGAAAGTCCTGCGATTGCAGCTGATTAGCCGGACTTTCTTATAAAAAAAACATAAGGAGCCAAGGTGACAATGAACGTTTTGGTTGTAGGAAACGGGGGCAGAGAACACGCCCTTACATGGAAGATAGCAAAAAGCCATAAAGTCGAAAAAATCTATTGCGCCCCCGGCAATGCAGGCACCGAGCAGTACGCCGAATCGGTTCCCATCAGCGCTGATGACATTGACAACCTCGTTGTCTTTGCCGGGGAGAACCGCATCGACCTCACCGTTGTGGGCCCGGAAGCCCCCCTTGCCAACGGCATTGTTGACCGTTTCAGGGAAAAGGGGCTGAAGATCTTCGGCCCGGACAAAAAAGCCGCCCAGCTGGAAGCCAGCAAGATGTTTGCCAAAAACATCATGACCAGGTACAATATTCCCACGGCAAGGGGTCATGCCTTTACCCAGGCCGAAAAGGCAAAAAACTATGTCAAGACCATGCCCCTTCCCCTGGTGGTGAAGGCTGACGGCCTTGCCGCTGGAAAAGGGGTTATCATCTGCGCCACACAGCAGGAGGCCTTTGATGCCATTGACGGGATGATCACAAAAAACACCTTTGGCAGTGCCGGGGAGAAAATTGTCATCGAAGAGTGCCTGCAGGGGGAAGAGGCCTCGTTTATCGCCCTCACCGACGGCAAAACAGTGCTGCCCCTCCCCTCGTCCCAGGATCACAAGCGGATCTTTGACGATGACCAGGGGCCAAACACCGGCGGAATGGGGGCATACTCCCCTGCCCCGGTCCTGGATTACCTCATGGCAAAAAAGGCCATGAAAGAGGTGATGGAGCCGGCGGTCAAGGCCATGGAAAAGGAAGGATGCCCCTTTACGGGCGTTCTCTACGCCGGGCTGATGATCCACCGGGACCGGATCAAGGTGCTGGAGTTCAATGTCCGGCTTGGCGATCCCGAAACCCAGCCGATTCTCATGCGCCTGGAAAACGACCTGGTTCCCCTGATGGAGGCCTGTGTTGACGGTGACCTTCACCGTTTCACCACCCGCATCGCCAAACAGAGCACCATGTGTGTGGTGATGTCCGCCGGTGGGTACCCCGGTGACTACACCAAGGGAGAAGTGATAACAGGCATTGACAGGGCCGATGAAGAAAAACACACCAAGGTGTTCCATGCCGGCACAAAACGGATGGGCAGGGATGTGACCACCGCCGGTGGCCGGGTGCTCGGGGTAACCGCCTCGGGGGGTACCATCCAGGAGGCCATGGACCGGGCCTATGCCGCATGCGCAACGATATCCTGGAAAGAGAGCTTCCACCGCAGGGACATCGGCGCCAAGGCCATTGCACGGCTTGCCGTCAAGCCCAGGGTAGGAATCATCATGGGAAGCGATTCCGATCTGCCGGTGATGGAGCAGAGCATGGCAATTCTCAAAAAATTCGGCATCCCCTATGAGGTGACCATCGCCTCGGCCCACAGAACCCCGGAAAGGGCCGTTGCCTTTGCCGAGTCGGCACGGAAAAAGGGCATGGGCGCCATCATTGCCGGCGCAGGCCATGCCGCCCACCTGGCAGGGGTACTTGCCGCCCACACCACCCTTCCCGTGCTGGGGGTTCCCATTGATTCCTCCGCCCTGCTGGGCATGGACTCCCTGCTGGCAACGGTGCAGATGCCCCCGGGCATACCCGTGGCCACCATGGCTGTCGGCAAACCAGGCGCCTTGAATGCCGCGGTGTTTGCCGCCGAAATACTTGCCGTGTCCGACAGCAACCTGGCCGACCGGCTGGCCGTCTACAAACAGGAGATGGCAGCCAAGGTGGATAAAAAGGCTGAACTGCTTGGATAAGAAGGGCAACATAGTGACCATCGACCCTGTGAACCCTCAAGAGGCGCTGATCACAAGAGCCGCCCGCCTCATCGCACAGGGAGGCGTTGTTGTGTTTCCCACAAAGCAGCTCTACGGAATCGCAGCCAATGCCCGGTGTTTCCAGGCTGTCAAACGGGTCTTTCACATCAAACAGCGCCCCTTAAACAACCCCCTTCTTGTGCTGATCAATGAAAAAAAAGACCTTGCACAGCTTGTTACATCAGAGCCCGGCGCGGCCCGGGCCCTGATGAAACGCTTCTGGCCCGGGGATGTCACCATCGTTTTCACCGCCAGTGACGACATCCCCGGGATCTTAACGGCACACACGGGAAAAATCGGCATCAGAATGCCAAGCCACCCCGTTGCACGGGCCCTTGTCAAAGCAGCAGGCACTCCCATGACAGGCACCAGCGCCAACATTTCCGGTGCCAGGGGCGTTTACCGCATCAATGACCTGGACCGGTCCATTGTCCAAAAAGCAGATCTGGTTCTGGACGCAGGTCCCCTTGCCGGCGGCCGGGGCTCCACGGTTGTGGATGTCACCGAGGATCCGGTAAAGGTCATTCGCCAGGGAGAAGTGACTGTTGATTGATCAAAAAAAAAATGACAAAGCCCCCTGTTTTGTAACTTTTTTGTAACCTGCCTCCTGCTATACAATTTCAGAATGTACATTTACATGTGAAAATCGCACCCACCTCACCCCTGGGTGCCGGGATTCGAATCATACAACACCTGCCTGCCCCTGTTGCTCATCGAAACAGCGGATGCGGCCGGAGTTTTGATAAAGCCCGGCACTGTGGACAACGCATCCCCCCAGGGATGAGGCCGTTACACTTCAGGGATTTCGCAACAACCTGTACCTGACCCGATATTCCACTGTTTTGCTCTCTGTTTGCAGGCCGGAAGGTTCGCTTCTAAATCACCGCTGTTTTTTTTGCAACTCCCTGGACCGACAACAATTGTTTCACAATTCCATGGAGGCATTATCGAGATGAAACTCAACAGACGAGACTTTATCAAGGTTTCAGGGGCCACTGCTGCCGGCTTGACCGCCGGCGGGCTTGGATTTGACCTGTCACCGGTAAAATCCCACGCCCAGATGCTGAAAACCAAGTATGCCAGGGAATCCACCACCATCTGCTGCTACTGCGCAGTGGGGTGCGGCGCCATTGTCCACACCAGCAAAAGGGGGGACGGCAGAATCATGAACATTGAAGGAGACCCGGATCATGTGATCAACCGGGGAACCCTCTGTTCCAAGGGTGCCTCCCTGAAACAGCTGGCGGAAAATGAAAACCGGATCACAGAACCCATGTACAGGGCCCCCTATTCCGATCAGTGGGAAACCGTCTCCTGGAACTGGGCCCTGGAACAAATCGCCGGGAGAGTGAAAAAAACCCGTGACAAGGGCTTTGAAGAAAAGAACAGCAGGGGGGAGGTGGTCA
>DATFJZ010000163.1:0-7895 GCA_035268945.1 Desulfobacteraceae bacterium
GAACGAAAACTCACCCATCTGCTGCGTTGCTGCAAAATTTTAAAATCCTCATGTACCTGAGTACACTCCGGTTTTAAAATTTTTTGCGCCTTGCACCTGGGCAAGTTTACGTCCAATCACAGGGTTTTCGGTCAGCCACTATTTACCAGACCCTGTCGTGGATGGCAAGGGCAATCCCCACTAATGTAAGTTTCAGGGAACTTCCAGAAAATAATCCACGCACCCTGCTTGCCCCTTTTCCCGTCTTCTATGTTGGGATAACAGGCACACGGTTCATCCCCTGCCGGAAAGATGATATGAATCTCCATTCATATTATTTGATTTTACGCCGGAACGGGGAGCCGAAAAGGTCCTGGAAAAGAGCTTGAAAGATAACCTTTTGAAATTGGAAGGCAATTATATTTTCATCCAAATGGGATTTTCTAAAAAAAACCCTTGACATACCGGGAAAAACTCTGGTAATCAGAAATGAATATTCATTCATAGTGTATTCAATGAATCATAATCTATATTCAGGAGGAAGTCATGAGTAGAAAGATCAGAAAGGCTGCAGTAATCGGATCTGGAATCATGGGTGGCGGTATCGCTGCCCTCCTTGCCGGTGCTGGAGTGGACGTACTGCTTTTGGACATTGTTCCCTTTGATCTTACGGATGAGGAGAAGAATGATCCGGCGGCAAGGAACAGGATCGTCAAGGCGGGCATGGATGCTGCCCTTGCATCAAATCCGTCTCTTTTTATGACCAAAAAAGATGCCGCCTTGATCGAAACGGGCAACCTTGAGGACGATTTCGACAAGCTTGCCCATTGTGACTGGATTGTTGAGGTGGTTGTTGAAAACCTCAAAATCAAGCAGGATCTTTTCAAACGTATTGAAAAAATCAAAAAACCCGGTGCCGTTATCAGCTCCAACACCTCCGGCATCCCCCTGAAAGATATGTCAAAGGGACTCTCCGGGGAGTTCAGAGAGCACTTCATGGGCACCCATTTTTTCAACCCTGTCCGTTACATGCACCTCCTCGAGTTGATTCCCGGGGAAGAGACCCATCCCGAGGTTCTTGACTTTGTTGCCAAATTCGGTGAAAAACACCTTGGAAAGGGCATTGTCTGGGCAAAGGACACCCCCAATTTTGTGGGCAACCGAATCGGGGTTCAGGGCATTGGCAAGGTGATGCAGGCCATGCTGGAAGACGGGCTCACCGTTCCCGAGGTGGATGCCATCTTCGGCCCGGCCCTTGGCCGGCCCAAGACAGCGATTTTCAAGACCACCGACCTGGTGGGTCTTGACACCATGGCCCATGTGTGCAAGAACTCCTATGATCTCTGTCCGGAAGACGAACAGCGGGATGCCTTTGTCGTCCCCGAATTTGTCAACAAAATGATCGAAAAAAACCTCCTTGGCAACAAAACCAAGGCCGGGTTTTACAAGACAGACCTCACCCCTGAGTGGAAAAAGGTTCGAAAGGTGATCAACCCGGAGACCCTGGAGTATGAAGACCTGGTCCGCCCCTCTTTTCCCTGCCTCGATGCGGCCAGGAAGAAAGAAACCCTGGCCGAAAAAATCGATTGTGTCGTCAGCGGTGATGACAAGGGGGCAAAATTTGCCTGGAAGATCCTTGCCAACAGTTTTCAGTATGCTGCCAACAGAATTCCTGAGATTTCAGAAACCATCATCGAGATCGACAACGCCATGAAATGGGGGTACAATTTTGAGATGGGCCCCTTTGAGGCATGGGATGCCATCGGAGTCAAGGCCGCCGTCGAGAGAATGGAAAAAGAGGGCCTGGATGTGCCGTCCAATGTCAAGGCCATGGTGGATGGGGGAAACAGCTGTTTTTACAAGCTTGAAAACGGGATCCGATATTTTTACGATTTTGCATCGGCCGGGTACAAACCCGTACCGGTCAGTGACACCATGGTCTCCCTGGCAGCTGCCAAGGGCAACAACAAGACGGTGTTTTCCAACAGTTCTGCAAGCCTTGTGGACATCGGCGACGGTGTGTTCTGCGTTGAATTTCACACCAAGATGAACGCCATCAACGGTGAGATCGTTGATTCCATAGACCAGGCCCTGGATTATGTGGATGCCAACGGTGCCGGGATGGTCATCGGCAACGAGGCCGGCGGTATGCCCGGGGCCTTTTCCGCCGGTGCCGACCTCTCCTTTGTCTCCAAACTCTGCCATGACAAGAAATACGCTGAAATGGACGCCTTTCTGAAAAAGGCCCAGGACGGCATCCAGCGCACCAAATATGCTCCTTTCCCCGTTGTTGCCGCACCCTATGGCATGACCCTGGGTGGGGGGTGTGAAACCTGTCTTGGCGCGGATAGAATCGTTGCCCATGCCGAGCTTTTCATGGGCCTGGTTGAAATCGGAGTGGGCCTGCTGCCCGCCGGCGGCGGCACCATGAACATCTGGAAGAAGTTCATCAACGCCCTGCCCGCAGGTGTTGCCAAGGATACCGATCTTGCAAAGCTCTTTATTCCGGCCTTCATGAACGTTGCCATGGCAAAGGTCTCCATGTCAGCGGCCCAGGCCGTGGGCAACGGTTATCTCGGGCTGGCCGACAGGATCGTCTTCAACCGGGACAACCTCATTGGTGAAGCCAAAAAAGAAGTGCTGAAAATGGTTGACGATGCCTATGCCCCCCCTGCAAAAAAGCTTCTCCGGGTGATGGGAAATGCCGGCCAGGGCATGGTCAACGGCGAGATCTACAACATGCGGTGCGGTAATTTCATGAGCGACCACGATGCTTTCCTGGCCAAGCGCATTGCCTATGTGATGAGCGGCGGGGATGTGAACAAGAACAGCGAGATCCCCGAGGAGACAATCCTCAAACTTGAAAGGGAGGCCTTTGTCGATTTCACCAGGGAAGAGAAAACCGTGGCACGAATCGATCACATGCTCAAAACCGGCAAACCCCTTAGAAATTAAATTTGAGAAATCGGCTCAACTTTCCGGACTGTCCTTGCATATGAAGGGCAGCCCGGGGCAAAACCGTGAGACATTAAATTAAGGAGGGCTCTCAAAATGAGAGATGCATATATCGTACAATCAGTCAGGACCCCTGGCTGCAAGCAGAAAAAAGGTCATTTCAAGGAGACAAGACCCGAAGAGCTCCTTTCATTCATCCTGAAGAGTGCCGTGGATAAAACAGAAGGGTTGACCGGTGATGATCTGGATGATGTCATGTGCGGCTGCTCGTTTCCCGAAGGCGAACAGGGCCTGAACATCGGCAGGATCTGCGCAAAAATGGCAGGCTTTCCTGAAAAGGTTTCCGGGGCCACGGTCAACCGGTTCTGCTCGTCGGGTCTTGAAGCCATCGCCCTTGCATCGGCACGGGTCCAGATGGGCTGGTCCGATGCGGTCATCGGCGCCGGCGTGGAATCCATGACCTTTGTCCCCATGGGCGGCAATGTGCCAAGGCCCCACCCCGAGTTTTCCAGGACATATCCCGAGATGTACACCTCCATGGGAATCACCGCCGAAAATGTGGCCAACCGTTACAATGTTTCCAGGGAAGACCAGGACAGGTTTGCCGCCGAGTCCCAGGCAAAGGCAGCCAGGGCCCGGGACAAGGGCCTGTTTACCGAGATTGTCCCGACCCCTGCATACAAATATCAGATCCAGGAAGATGGTACCTACAAGAAAGAGCAGTTCATGGTTGATGCCGATGACGGCATCCGGGAGTCGACGCCTGAGCAGCTTGGAAAGCTGCGCACGGTGTTTGCCGCCAACGGTTCTGTTACGGCGGGCAACTCCTCCCAGACCACCGACGGAGCTGCGGCCACCGTCATCGTTTCCAGGGAGAAATGCGAAGAACTGGGGCTGAAACCCATTGCACGGCTGATCGCCTACACCACGGTTGGGTGTAATCCCGACGAGATGGGCGTGGGGCCCCGTTACGCCATCCCCAAGGTGCTGGACCAGGCAGGGATGACCATCGATGACATTGACATCTATGAAATCAACGAGGCCTTTGCCTCCCAGGCCCTCTATTCCATAAGGGAGATAGGCCTTGCCGATTCCATGGACAAGATCAACATCCACGGCGGCGCCATCGCCCTGGGTCATCCCCTGGGATGTACCGGTGCAAAGCTGACGGCCACCTGTCTTGCCAACCTCAAAGAGGTCAACGGCCGCTACGGCGTGGTTTCCATGTGCATCGGCGGCGGCATGGGTGCTGCGGCGATTTTTGAAAGATTGTAACCCCCACTCCTGACTCCCTGTTCTGAAAAAAGCTGCTCCCTCCGGGGAGCAGCTTTTTTTATTTAAAATAGGGGGACACAATACCTATTTTGGAATACAGTGAAATACCTGGAAAAGGGGTTTGGTCAGAACATGGGGCCATTGGTCACAGTTGGCGGGCCAAAGGGGTTAGGCTTGTGTACTTGTGCTTTTGTCAAAGGGGTTGTGTTTAAAGACAAATTAATTTAAACATTGTCAGAGGGGTAATCTTAGTATTAGTTTCTTATCTCTGATTTTTGTATTTATCTGGCAAAAGAATTGGGGGAACTTATAAAATTTGCGGCCCTATATATTTGCCCTTGAATATCAGTCGGAAAGCCATCCCAGGGCGGGGATGGCATACTTTTACTAGATGATCCAGTTTTTAGAATAGCCCCGCCCCCAACGGTTGGTCGGTTATCTCAGAAAAAACTGGATCATCGAGTTTTAGGAAAATCAATGGATAACCAAAGTCAAAAAACCGAGCAGGGGATTTTCCCGGGTCTTTCCATTATTCATTCCAACCATCTGGAAGATTTACGACAGGTGGCCGTGGGCTGGATCAAGACCCATCCCTTACCCGTGCTGGAAACCGAACAGTTCATTGTCCAGAGTAACGGTATGGCCCAGTGGCTCAAGCTGGCCCTGGCCGCCGACGACGGGTGCGGCATCAGTGCAGGTATCGAGGTTCAGCTGCCGGGGCGGTATGTCTGGAGTGCCTATCGGGGTGTTCTGGGCAGCGACACCATTCCCGAAGAATCTCCCTATGACAGAGAACGGTTGATGTGGCGGATTTTCAAGCTCTTGCCGGGGCTTTGCCGGGAATCTGTTTTTGATCCTTTGAACCGGTTTCTTGAACAGGATAAAGACCAGCGCAAACGCAGTCAGCTGGCCGGCCATCTGGCAGACCTCTATGACCAGTACCAGGTGTACCGGGCCGATTGGCTCGGGGACTGGGCCCAGGGTACGGACCGGCTGGCCAGGGTGGCTGGACAGCCCGCATCCCTGGGTGAAGAGCAGGCCTGGCAGGCTGAACTGTGGCGCCGGATCAAGGCCGATGTCCCGGACCAATACCGAACCATCGGCCGGTCCGATCTCCACCACCGGTTTCTGGAAAAGGCCGGAACATTAAACGGGCAGCGGCCCAAAGCGTTGCCCCCACGGGTTATTGTGTTCGGGATCTCCTCTCTGCCCCGGCAGGTGCTGGAAACATTGCATGGGGTCTCCTCCCTGTGCCAGGTACTGCTTTTTGTTCACAATCCCTGCCGCCATTTCTGGGCCGACATTATTGAAGACCGGGAGCTTTTGCGCATTGAGAACGCCCGGCACAAGGCAAAGGCCACCATGCCAGAACCCCTGGATAAAACACTGCTTCACCAGCATGCCAATCCTCTGCTCGCGGCATGGGGAAAACAGGGCAGGGATTACATCGGCCTGCTTTACGGGTATGATGAACCGGAAAATTACGAAACCGCTTTTTCCCAGATCGATCTGTTTGAGGATGTTATCGTTCCCGGAGGTGTCAATACCCTTTTGCAGCAGGTCCAGCAGGCTGTCCTGGACCTCGATCCCTTACCCGACGATGACGGTGCCAGACAAACGGTTGGAGCCGAAGATGCGTCCATCCGTTTCCATCTGGCCCACAGCCGGCAGCGGGAGGTGGAGATTCTTCAGGACCAGCTCCTCCACTGCTTTGAGACCCTGGAGGACTTAAAGCCCCGGGACATTATTGTGATGACCCCTGACATCGAGGCTTATGCCCCCCATATCGAGGCGGTTTTCGGGAATCTGCCTTCCACCGATTCCCGGTTTATTCCATTTACCATTGCAGATAAACCCAACCGGGAAAGTGTCCCCCTGCTCAAGGCCATGGAAACCCTCCTGCACCTGCCCGACTCCCGCATGGGGGTCAGTGAGGTCATGGATCTTCTTGAGGTGACGGCTTTCAGGAAACGTTTCGGGATTGAAGCTGCCGATTTGCCACAGCTGAGGCAGTGGATTGAAGGAACCGGCATCGCCTGGGGACTCAATGGCCAGCAGCGAAGCGTTTTCGGACTCCCCGGCGGGCTGGAGCAAAACACCTGGGCCTTTGGTCTGGACCGTATGCTTTTGGGTTATGCCGTGGGCAGGGGCGCCGAATGGAACGGGATTGAACCCTATGAAGAAGTGGGCGGGCTTGATGCGGCTTTGGCGGGCCCGTTGTCCGATGTGATCCGGCAACTGGAAAGCCTGTGGCGGGAGCTGAACCAGATGGGAACCCCCACCGCCTGGTGCCAGAGGATCCGCAAGCTTGCCCGGGATTGTTTTATGGCCCGGGAAAGTCAGGATCAACTGATCTTAAGCCGCCTGGACCAGGTTCTGGACCAGTGGCTGGATGCCTGTAACCAGGCCATGCTGGATGAAGAGCTGACCCTGTCCGTTGTCCGGGAATTTGTTCTGGCCCGGATGAAAGAATCCAGCATCTCCCAGCGGTTTCTTGCCGGCATGGTGAATTTCGGGACCTTGATGCCCATGCGGGCCATTCCCTTCCGGGTGGTCTGCATTCTGGGAATGAACGACGGAGCGTTTCCAAGGAGTCATCCCCCCCTTGATTTTGATCTCATGTCAAACAAAGGGCTTTACCGGCCCGGAGACCGGTCCCGGCGGGAGGATGACCGGTACCTTTTTCTGGAAGCCCTGCTTTCTGCCAGGGAGCGGATGTATATCTCCCATGTGGGCCGGGATGACCGGGACAACAGCGAACGCATGCCTTCGGTTCTGGTGGGGCAGTTCCGGGACTATCTTGCCGCCGGGTGGCGCCTGGAGAATGACGGGACCGGCGGCAGAGATCTCCTGGATGCCCTGACCTGCATCCATCCCCTGCAGCCCTTTGGGAGCGATTATTTTCGTAAGAACCGGTCCGGTCTGTTCACCTATGCCCACGAGTGGCGCACGTCCCTTGATGCCGTAAACGATCAGAGCCCGGATACGGATGTGAACCAATTTCTGGAGCCACCTGATTTTGAGGGGAGCCTGACCATGGGGTCTCTGATCCGGTTTTTTAAACATCCGGTCCGGTATTTCTTCAACCAGCGCCTGTCCGTCCGGTTTGATGACCTGTCCGGTACCAGCCGGGATCAGGAGCCCTTTGCTCTGGATGCTCTGGCTCCCTTTGGACTGGGCAGTCAGCTGCTGGAAGCCGGGCTGCATGCGGGGCCTTCCCATGCCTCGTCTGCCGTGGCAGCCCAGGCCCTTCGCCTGACCCGGACCGGGGATCTGCCCATGGCCGGGTTTGGCCATCTTGCCGCAGAAGAGCTTTCAAAACCGGTGATGGATATGCTGGAAGGCCATCAGACCCTGCTGAACCGATGGCCCTGTCCCCGGGATCCCCTGGAGATCTCCCTGAACCTTGCACCGGATGAAATGCCGCCGGCGGTTCTGGACGACTGGCTGGACAAGGTATATGAGATCAATGCCCCTGATGATACCGGTGATGAGACCGGCGCATCCAGGGACCTTGCCCGGTTTGCCCGCTGGGAGTTCTATCCGAAATCCACCATGGGAAGCCGAGGAAAGATAACCCGAATGCACAGCCTGGCGGGACTCTGGGTGAAGCATGTGGCCGGCTGCGCCCAGGGGGTCGACCTTGCCAGTCATCTTGTGACACCGGATAAAACAATGTCTCTTTC
>DATFJZ010000164.1:0-3000 GCA_035268945.1 Desulfobacteraceae bacterium
GTTTTTTATTTACACTTGCCGGCAGTGGCGTTATATTTGACCATGGATTTGACTGAAGTGATGATCAAAACTTCAACCGATGAACAGAGCCAAGACAAAAGGTGGAGTGAAACAATGACAAAATGGAGTTGGATGATATGAATGTTCAAAGGAACAAACGCCCTGTTATCGGCATCACAATGGGAGATCCCGTGGGGATCGGGCCTGAAATCCTCGTGTCCGCTCTGGAGGACCCGGATCTGTACGAGAGGTGCCGCCCTGTTGTCATCGGTGATCCGGCCATTATGGCCTCGGCTTTGACCCTTAAACACAGCGCCCTTGACCTCAACAGGGTAGAATCACCGGAACAGGGAGATTACCGGCACGGCACCATTGACCTTTTGGCTCTGTCAGCCCTTGCCCCCGGCCGGGCAAGGCCCGGGGTTCCCACGGCAGAAACGGGAAAAGCCATGCTCTCTTACATTACAGCGGCGGTGGATCTTGCTGTCAGGGGCGACATCGCCGCCGTGGCAACCTGCCCCATCACCAAGACGGCCCTTAAAATGGCCGAATCAGAATTCCACGGCCACACCGAGCTCATTGCCTCCCGGACCGGAACAGACCAATACGCCATGATGCTTGCCGGCGACACTCTCAGGGTGGTGCTGGTGACCATCCACATCCCCGTGGCCGAAGTGCCGGGACAGCTCAGCGCTGAAAAGATCCTCGACACCATACGGATAACGGACAATGCCCTGAAAACCAGATTCAACATTGCCAGGCCGCTCATCGCCGTTGCCGGGCTCAACCCCCACGCCGGAGAAGAATCCATGTTCGGCAGAGAAGAGGCAGAGATCATCGGTCCTGCCCTAGACAGTGCCGAAAAAGAGGGGTTTTCGGTAACAGGCCCCCTGCCCCCTGACACCCTGTTCTACCACGCCGCCAAGGGGAAATACGACGCTGTTGTCTGCATGTACCACGACCAGGGCCTGATCCCCTTCAAGATGCTTCATTTTGAAGACGGAGTCAACACCACCATCGGCCTTCCCATCATCAGGACCTCTGTGGATCACGGTACAGCCTATGACATTGCATGGCAGGGAACAGCCCATGCCACCAGCCTCAAGGCGGCCGTAAAACTTGCAGCCGCCCAGGCCATGGCAGGGGAAACCCTATGAGCTCAAACAAAATTGTGATCAAAGGGGCCAGGGAGCACAACCTCAAGAACATTGACGTGGAGATCCCCAAAAACAGCCTCGTCACCATCACCGGGCTTTCCGGATCGGGCAAATCCACCCTTGCCTTTGACACCCTGTACGCCGAAGGCCAGAGGCGGTACGTGGAATCCCTGTCCACCTATGCCAGGCAGTTCCTCGGGCAGATGGAAAAACCCGATGTGGATTTCATCGAGGGGCTCTCCCCTGCCATCTCCATCGAGCAGAAAACCGCCAGCCACAACCCCCGTTCCACCGTTGGCACGGTGACGGAAATTTACGACTACTTACGGCTCCTCTTTGCCAGGACCGGCACCCCCCACTGCCACAAGTGCGGCCAACCCATCTCCTCCATGACCATTGACCAGATCAGCGACAAGATCATGGAGCTGCCGGAAAAGACAAAGATCATCCTGATGGCCCCGGTGGTGGTGAACCAGAAGGGAACCCATGAGAAGACCATCTCCCGCTTGAAAAAAGAGGGATTTGCCCGGGTGAGGATCGACGGGGAGATTTACCCCACGGACGAGCTGCCAAAGGTCCACAAGACCAAAAAACACGACATCGATGCCGTGGTGGACCGGCTTGTCATCAAGTCCGGCATGGAAAAGCGGCTGGCCGACTCCCTGGAGCTGGCCCTCTCCCTTTCCAGCGGCATTGCCGTTGTTCAGAACCTCTCGGACACCGGTGAGACCCTGTTCAGTGAAACATCGTCGTGCATCCAGTGCAACGTCAGCTACCCGGAATTCACCCCGGCCAGCTTCTCCTTCAACTCGCCCAAAGGGGCCTGTCCCAAGTGCGACGGCCTTGGATCGGTGACGGAATTTGACCCGGACCTCATCGTGCCCAACAAAGAGCTCTCCTTGAGAAAAGGGGCCGTGGCCCCCTGGCTGGGAAAGGATTCCGTCCAGTTTGCCGAATTCCTCGATGCCTTGACCGCTCATCACAACGAGGATATCTACACCCCTTTTAATCAGCTTTCGGCAAAATTCCAGAAAGTACTCCTCCACGGCAGCGGCAGGGAAAAACTGCCCTTCTACTTTGAACAGAAAGGAAAAAAGATCACCTACCAGAAACGGTTTGAAGGGATCATCCCCAACCTCAAGCGGCGGTACCATGAAACCACCTCCCAGCAGACAAGGGAGGAGATCAAAGAATACATGAACTTCAAAGCCTGCTCCACCTGCAGGGGGACCAGGCTCAACAAGGCCTCGTCGTCTGTCCGGGTGGCCGGCAGGACCCTGGCAGAGATCACCTCCCTCTCCATTGAAAAGGCCAAAGGGTTCATCGGCTCCATGGCCCTGACAGGCCAGGACAGAATCATTGCCCGGGGCATCATCAAGGAGCTCAGCGAACGGCTGGGTTTCCTGAAAAACGTGGGACTGGACTACCTCACCCTGGACCGGTCCGCTGCCACCCTCTCCGGCGGAGAGAGTCAGCGGATACGCCTTGCCACCCAGATCGGATCGAAACTCACCGGGGTTCTCTACGTCCTCGACGAACCCAGCATCGGACTGCACCAGCGGGACAACAAACGGCTCCTGGACACCCTGATGGAACTGCGGGACATCGGCAACAGCGTCCTGGTGGTGGAGCACGACGAAGAGACCATGCGCTCCTCGGATTATGTCCTGGACATGGGACCGGCCGCCGGCATCAACGGCGGGGAGGTTGTTTTTTCCGGCACCCCCCAAGAGCTGCTGAAAGATGAAAACTCCCTGACCGCCGCCTACCTTAACGGAAAACAGCGAATTGAAATCCCGGCCAAAAGACGCAGGGAGAAGAAAAAACTCCTTGAAATACGAGG
>DATFJZ010000165.1:0-2358 GCA_035268945.1 Desulfobacteraceae bacterium
AATCAGCGACCTGCGGCCACTGGTCCTCAAACAGCTTGATTTTTTTAACGCCTGACAGGGAAAAAGTCTGATCTCCTTTGGTTCTCAATGTTCCTGACAGGCAACCGCCGGGGGCTCTAAATCGGCTGTTTCATATAACGGCCATGAGCAGCGTGCTCACAACAAAGAGAGAAAGTCGAATTAGAGGCAACCGGTCCGGGTTTTGCCCGTAGCGGTTTTGAGCGGCAGCGGTCAGCATGGAGGCTGAAGGAGCTGCCGCTCACCTCGGAGCAGCCCATGGACGGGCTGCGAGAATGAGCGTAGGGTAAACCCCGGACCGGTTGACGCCGCAACATGACTTTCTTATAAAAATATCAAGGTCCCAGGGTGCAAGAGGCATCCAGGGGATCGGCCGTGGTTGCCCGAGGCTTGGGCTTTTGTGAAGACGACGAGCTTCTACTAATCCTTGTCCAGGCCAAAGGCCGTGTGAAGCACCCGTACGGCAAGTTCTGAGTATTTGGCCTTGATAACACAGGAAATCCTGATTTCCGAAGTGCTGATGAGCCTGATGTTTATGTTTTCATCGGCCAGAGCTTGAAACATTGTAGAGGCTACCCCGGAGTGGCTTTTCATGCCGAGTCCTATGACAGATACCTTGGCAATATTGTCTGCGGTGAGAATGTCTGTGGCGCCGATCTCGCCGGCGACCTTTTTTGATATCTCTTTTGCCTTTTCAAAATCATCGGTTGTCACGGTGAAGGTCAGGTCTGTCTCGCCCCCTGACCGGGTGTTCTGGATGATCATGTCCACCAGGATGCCGGCCTCGGCCAGGGGGGTGAAGATTTTAGCGGAAACACCCGGTTGGTCCGGCACCTTCTTAAGGGTGATCCTGGCCTCATTTTTGTCGCAGGTGATTCCCGATACAACGACACTTTCCATGTCGGAACTTTCATTGACAACCATGGTTCCTTCCTCCTCGTTAAATGATGATCTGACATGGATGGGCACATTGAATTTCTTTGCAAACTCCACAGAACGGATCTGAAGGACTTTGGCGCCCAGGATGGCCATCTCAAGCATCTCTTCATAGGATATCTTGTTTATTTTTTTTGCGTTTCGGCAAATCCTAGGATCGGTGGTATAAACCCCGTCCACATCGGTGTAAATTTCACACATGTCCGCCTTCAGGGCCGATGCAATGGCAACGGCTGAGGTGTCAGACCCGCCCCGGCCAAGGGTTGTTATATCTCCATTGACGGCTTTGCCCTGGAACCCTGCAACAACGACAATGGTTCCCCTGTCCAGCAGGGATTTGATCCGCTCCGCCTCAATGTCAAGGATACGGGCTCTGCCTGAGCTTTTGTCGGTGAGAATTCCCGCCTGGAAGCCAAGCAGTGATTTTGCACAATATCCCATTTCGTTGAGCATCATGGAGAGGAGGGCCGCCGTGGTCTGTTCCCCCGTTGCCAGCAGCACATCCAGTTCTCTCTTGTCCGGGTTGCCGGCCGCTTTCCGGGCAAGTGAAATAAGGTTGTCTGTTACCCCGGACATTGCCGAGAGAACAACAACGATGCGGTCTCCCTGGTCATGGGACCGGGCAACACGCCGGGCAACATTTTTGATGCAGTCGATGTCGGCAACAGAGGTTCCCCCGTATTTTTGCACTTTCAAAGCCATATCTGCTCCTGCTGATTTTGTATTGATATCCAGGCCTGATATCTTTTTGGCATTGTGATCAAGGCTGAATTTTCTGATTCTCTTTTCTTGCCCGTAAAGGGCGCTGTTCACGCTTTCATGGAGGAGATGGTTCTCCCTGGAAAAGCCGGGATGATGCTGAACAGGATAGTTTCTTTAGCAGGTTTTTTCCTGTAAGTCCAGAGCCAATGACACTTATCCTGCGATTAAAAGCAGAATCTGTTTGAATGGCAATTGCAATGTCAACGTGCACCCGTTCCCTGCCCATGAGGCCGGGCCATTCAACCACAATGGCGGAACAGGATTCAGCAATCTCGTCAAAACCGAGGTAGTCCAGTTCCTCAGCTTCTCCCAGCCGGTAGAGGTCCATGTGGACAAGGGGGATCCTTCCGGGGTATTCGTTGATAATCGTGTAGGTCGGGCTGGTGATGTGATAGTCCTCCGGCACCCCGAGCCCTCTGGCCATCCCCTTGACCAGGGTGGTCTTGCCGGCGGCAAGATCGCCGGACAGTGCCACCACGATACGGGAATCGATGAGGGCTCCCAGGGCTTGTCCTATTTCCCGTGTTTTTTCATCGGAATTGCTCGTAGCTTCAAATTTCATGGTACCTGTTTGTCGTTAATCGGTTCCTGTCAGTTTCTTTCTGGTGAACAACCTCGGGGATGGTGGTGACCATGTCAGAT
>DATFJZ010000166.1:0-2065 GCA_035268945.1 Desulfobacteraceae bacterium
CGCGCCGTTGAACGCCATGGTGGACGCCGTTGAGAATCGAAAAGGCAACCTGGATTACGGCGGCCTTGTCATCCTTCGCCACGAAACCGGAGAGGGGTCCTCTTTTTTCACCCTTTACGGCCACCTGAATCCGGAATCCACTGCGGAACTCACTGCTGGACAGCCGATTGAAAAAGGAGAGGCCTTTGCCGCAATCGGCCAGCAAAAGCACAACGGCGGATGGGCGCCGCACCTGCATTTTCAGACAGGTCTGATCCATACCGATCCCAATTGGCCCGGTGCTGTGGATCCGGAGGATCGTGACTTCTGGTCCATGCTGTATCCCAACCCGGCCGCCCTCCTGAACCTTGATGATGAAAAACTTGCCCACCGGCCGCCCTCCAAGGCCGGATTAATGGCCGAACGAAAGGCACGCTTCGGGCAGAACCTGAAACTGACCTATACCGACCCTGTGATGTTCCTGCGCGGCTGGAAGACCCACCTGTTTGACGAGTGGGGGACCCCCTTTCTGGACTGCTACAACAACGTTCCCCATGTGGGCCATGCCCACCCCCGCATTCAGGCGGTGGCCGCCGATCAGCTGCAGCGCATGAACAGCAACACCCGCTATCTTCACCCGGCCCAGATCGCCTTTGCCGAAAAGATCACCTCCTACATGCCTGATCCCCTGTCAATCTGCTTTTTTGTCAACTCAGGGTCCGAGGCCAACGAGTTGTCTTTACGCCTTGCCCGGGCCCATTCCGGAGGGAAAGATATGATCACCCCGGATCACGGGTATCACGGCAACACCACCGGATGCATCGACGTTTCGGCTTACAAGTTTAACGCCAAGGGCGGGGTCGGCCCATCGGAATGGGTCCATCTCATTGAGGTGGCCGATGACTTTCGCGGCCGTTTCCGGCGCGGCGAGACAGGTATCGAACAAAAATATGCCAATCTGGTGGATGGGGCCCTTGCCGACATCAGCGCCGGGAACGGAAAATTAGCTGGATTTATTGCTGAAACCTTCCCCAGCGTTGGCGGCCAGATCATTCCGCCCAAAGGCTATTTGCCGGCCGTCTATGACAAAATCCGGAAAGCTGGCGGTGTCTGCATTGCCGATGAGGTGCAAACGGGTCTCGGGCGCCTTGGCGACTACTTCTTTGGTTTTGAGCAGCAAGGTGCCGTTCCCGACATTGTGGTTCTGGGCAAGCCCATCGGCAACGGCCATCCCCTGGGTGTTGTGGTCACGACAAAGGAGATAGCCGACAGTTTTGCCAAAGGGCCTGAGTTTTTCTCCACCTTTGGTGGTTCCACCCTCTCCTGCCGAACGGGTTTAGAGGTTCTCACCATTGTTGAAGATGAACATCTGCAGGAAAATGCCAAACGGATGGGGGATAAACTCTTGGCCGGGCTGCGGGATTTGCAGAAAAAATATGAGGTGGTGGGGGATGTTCGCGGCTACGGGCTTTTCATCGGCCTTGATCTGGTGAAAGACCTTCAGACCCGTGAACCGGGAACCGCTTTGGCTGATTATGTGAAAAACCGCATGCGTGACCATCGGATTCTGATGGGCAGTGAAGGTCCCTTTGACAATATCTTAAAGATAAGACCGCCCATGACCGTTGAGGACAGAGATATTGATTCTGTTCTGGAGGTGATGGAAAAGGTGCTGGATGAGGCCCAGTCTCTAATGGGCAAGGTCAATCATACTTGTCAATAATTTAATAAAATGCTTGACAAGGCAAACTTTTTCGAATAACTATATTCTGTTAATATAAATGTATATACAAATTTTTCGTGGGTATATCTTACGATTTCCAAAATTGGATTGTCAACCTTTTTACTCGGTTATCAAGTTTTTATGGAAAAACCGATTAAGAGCCTCCAAAGCTTGCCCTGTTACTCGATGATCCAGTTTTTTCTGAGATAACCGATTAAGAGCCCTCAACGGTTGGTCGGTCAGGAACAAGAACGTCGGAGGACTTTTTGCCCTACCATGCTAAAAATCAAGAACTGCGGCCACTGGTCCTCAAACAGCTTGATTTTCTTAACGCATGGCAGGGCAAAAAGCCTGATCTCCTTT
>DATFJZ010000167.1:0-4328 GCA_035268945.1 Desulfobacteraceae bacterium
AGATAATTCAGTATCTTGATATCCGTATCGGAAAGCCCTGTGGTGTACATCACCCGGGAGACAGTCTGGGGTTTTTTAAAAGGAGGCGGCCCCTTATAGACAAACACCGGGATATCGGAAAGCCGTATCACATCGGTGGGAACGTCGCCGAAAAGAGCCCGTTTTAGAGGATTTTCTTCCTTGTAGGCAAAGCAGATAAACGAGGTGTTCTTTTCCCTTGCCATTGTTATGATCTCATCAACGACATTGCCGTTTTTTATGGTGACATCGGCTTGAAACCCAAGGTTTAAGACGGCTGTTTTCAACGCCTCCACAAAGGTTTTCTGTTTTTCCTTTTTTGCCGATCCCACATGGAGGATGGAG
This sequence comes from Desulfobacteraceae bacterium, assembly GCA_035268945.1. Lineage (GTDB taxonomy): Bacteria > Desulfobacterota > Desulfobacteria > Desulfobacterales > Desulfobacteraceae > DATFJZ01. Next base: position 364 of record DATFJZ010000167.1, read on the forward strand.
ACAGATTTTGTATTGAATATCTTAAGAAACCCCGCCATCTCAGTGAGCCGGTTCAGGGATTCGCTGCACTTCACAGGAAACAGAACATTTTCCAGCATACGGCCTCTCCATTAAAACAGATTGTGGGCCTTTATCCCAGCACCAGCCAAACCCGTAGATTCCCGGGAATGGGGGGGGCAAGCCCTGATGGTTCAACCGGGCCCGGTCAAACACGGTTTTATCCATTGACATTCATCGAACCTTGAAACAGCATTGCCTGCCGGCAATCATGCCCTTGCCAGAACCAGCACATCCACGGAGGCTGCTCCGGCAGCGGAGAGCTCCCCGGCGGCCTCCTCTGCCGTTGCGCCGGTGGTGTAAACATCATCCACCAGGAGGATACGCCTCCTGTTCACTTTTTCAGGCACCCGGACCTGAAAGGCGTTTTTGATGTTTTTCCTTCTCTCTTTCCTGTCAAATCCGGTCTGGGATCGGGTTTGTCTACTCCTGACAAGAATACCAGGGTCGATTTTCCATGGCGGAGACCGGTGATGTCTCCTCTTCCAGATTCCGGCAAACCCCTGGATCAAGACAAAGGACTGGTTAAACCCCCTCTGCCTGAGTTTTGACCGGTGCAGGGGGACGGGTAGAACCAGGTCCACCGAATCCTCTGCAAAATATGTTTCAAAGGCGGCAAAGAGAAGGGGTTGAAAAAAAGCGGCCAGCTGCAGTTTTTTGTTGTACTTGAGCAGGTGGATTCCCTCCCGAACAACCCCCTGGTACAGGGCAAAGGCCCTGACCCTGCCGATGGGGCTCCTCGACGTCAGGCAGGTTTCACAGAGAGAGGCATTGTTCCGGGTTGCGTTTAATTTTTTCCCGCATTTTGTGCAGAAGGGGGGCTCAAACAGAACGATCCCCTGGGCCATGCAGTTTTCACAAAAAAAACAGGAGAGACCGGTTTCCAAGGCCTCCCTGTCAACGAAAACCGGGTCACAGAAGGCCGTGTCTGCATCAAAAAATTTTCCCGGCACCACGCACCTGGCCGATGGAACGATAAACCGATGACACTTCAGGCACTTCAGAGGAAAGAGAAGCGCCGTCACCCTGTTGCCAAGCCTTAAAACGAGACGGTTTACAAGACGGTTTATCAGACCTGATCTGACTGGATGGTTTCGATGATGATCTTTCCAAAGGTTGAACATGCCACCTGCTCTGCCCCTGGCATGATGCCGGCAAGATCCCCTGTCACCCTGCCCGCCTGGAGGGCCCGGGAAAGCCCCTGGCGAACCAGGGCGGCGGCCCTGTCCCAGCCCAGATGGTCAAGCATCATGGCACCGGAGAGGATGATCGAAGAGGGATTGGCCAGGTCTTTGCCTGCAATATCCGGGGCGGTTCCGTGGGTTGCTTCAAACACAGCGCACCGATCTCCCATGTTTGCCCCGGGAGCCAGGCCAAGACCACCCACCTGGGCTGCCAGGGCATCGGATATGTAATCACCGTTCAGGTTGGGCGCTGCAATAACATCAAAGGCCTCGGGCCTTAACAGGACTTCGGCAAACACCATATCAGCGATGCGGTCCTTGATGAGAACCTTGCCCTCTGGCATTTTTCCGTCATAAACCCCATAGAGGTCCTTTTCCAGAACGACCTGATCCCCGAAGGATTCCAGGGCGACCTCGTACCCCCACTTGCGGAACCCCCCTTCGGTGAATTTCATGATGTTCCCCTTGTGCATCAGGGTAACACTTGCCAGGCCATTATCCAGGGCGAACTGAACGGCCCTTTTCACCAACCGTTTTGTGTTGTCGGGGCTCATGGGTTTGATGCCGATGGAAGCGGTGGAAAGGATTTTTTGGCCCAGCTCCTCTTCCATGAACCGGAGAATTTTTTCCGCCTCCACAGAGCCGGAATCCCACTCGATACCGGCATAGAGATCTTCGGTGTTTTCCCGGAAGATGGTGATGTCTACCTTTTCGGGTGCTTTCACCGGTGTCGGCACAGGGGGGTAGTATTGGACCGGCCGGATGCAGGCATACAAATCAAGGCTCTGGCGGATCTTAACGTTGAGGCTCCTCATTCCCTTTCCAACGGGTGTGGCAAGGGGACCTTTGATTGCCACCCTGTGCTGTTCAATGCTGTTCAGTGTGTCATCGGAGAGCCAGATGCCGTTTTTTTCAAACCCCTTCTCCCCGGCATAAATCTCGACCCAATCTATTTTTTTCTCCCTGTGATACGCCCTTTCAACGGCGGCATCCAGCACAGCTCTGGCAGAGTTCCATATATCCCCTCCAATGCCGTCTCCCTCGATAAAGGGAATTTCCGGACAATCCGGCACAAGAAGTTTTCCATCTGAACCCATCGTTATCCGTTCACCCATCTGACCATTTCTCCTTTCTCATTTAGTGGCCTCAACGTTCCAACGCCTGAGTCACATCAATTCTCATCATGTTACTGATATTCCAAATAAACACCGATAAAAAAATGACCACCCCCCGGTTATGTCACGCCGGATCTCTGGCGCAGGGCCTCGTACATGGCAATCCCCCCTGCCACGGAGGCATTGAGGGAGGTAACCCCTTTCTCCTGGGGCAGAGAGACCACAAAATCACACTGGGATTTCACCAGGGGCCTTATCCCCCTGTGTTCCCCCCCCACAACCAGGGCAAGGTTTCCGGTGAGATCGGCATGAAACAGGGGGGTCTCGCCTGCCGCATCAAGGCCGGCCACCCAGAATCCCTTTTGCTTCAACTGTTTTATCACAGAGACGGTATTGGTCACCAGACAGATATCGGCGTGCTCCATGGCCCCTGCCGATGCCCTGGAAACCGAGGGAGAGGGGGTAACAGCCCTGTCCTTTGGCACCATGATGCCATCAACACCTGCGCAGAGGGCTGTTCGGATCAGCGCCCCGAAATTGTGAGGATCTTCAAGGCTTTCAATGATCAGGAGAAATCCCGGACAAGCGCCGGATTCTATTTTTTTCAACACCGTTGCCGTGTTTCCACCGGAAAAGGGGCTTACGTTTGCCGCCACCCCCTGGTGTCTGGCAAATTGTGTTGCCTTGTCGAGAAACGCCGTCTCTTTAAACGCAACAGGGACATTCCTCTTTTCCGCCTCTGCAATGATACTCTTTACCCTGGACAGGGTACGGTCCTGGGAGACAAACAACTGATAAACCTCTCGTTTACCTGCCTTAAGGGCTTCAAAAACGGAATGGATACCAGAGAGCACCTCCTGTTTTCCTGTTTTTTTTTTCAACAAGCCTCTCCCGGGACCTGAACGATGCTGTTCAGCTCCTCCACCGCTCTTTCAAGATCATCGTTGACAATCACGTGATCATAGGATCCCTTCCGGGCAATCTCCTCTTCCGCATTGATCAAACGTTTTTGAATCACCGCTTCAGAGTCCGTTCCCCGGGAGATGAGCCGCTGTTCAAGCACCTCAACAGAAGGCGCCATGATGAAGATGGTCACAGCAGCGGGGAAGTTTTTTTTTATCTGCTCAGCGCCCTGGACATCGATATCAAGGAGCAGGCTTGCCCCGGATGCGATGTTCTCTTTGATAAACCCCAGGGAAGTGCCGTAGAAATTGCCGTGCACCTCTGCCCATTCCGCCCATCGTTTCTCTTGGATCCCTTTTTCAAAGGCCTCTTTTGTAATGAAAAAATAGTCCACGCCATGTTTTTCGTTGTTCCTGGGAGCCCTCGTTGTATGGGAAACAGAGTAGGAGAGGTTTGGATTGTTCTTCAGCACCCTCTTGCAAAGCGTTGTCTTGCCGGCACCCGAAGGGGCCGATACAACAAAGATCTTCCCTGTTTTCATTTTAAAAATGTCCTCATCGTTTGGCCCTTGGGCCGTAAAATCCCAGCCTTTAGGGCCATGGAAATTTTAAAATACACCAATAGGACTTAGGATTTTTGTTCGTCTTCAAGGCGCATTAATGGGAGCATATTGAAATATGTGCCCATTGATGCAACGAAGAAGACG
>DATFJZ010000168.1:0-9044 GCA_035268945.1 Desulfobacteraceae bacterium
TTCAGGACCGGATGCAAGGTGGTCTGCCTGGATGCCCGGGGAAAACTGCTCTGCCACGACGTGATCTTTCCCCTGGCCGGCAACGGCCAGAAGGCCTCCAAAACCGTTGTAAAACTTGTCCAGAAGCACGGTATCCGGGCCGTTGCCATTGGAAACGGAACAGCGGGCAGGGAGACGGAGCAGTTCGTAAAGGCATTGAACCTTCCAGACAGTGTTGAAACGGTCATGGTGGACGAAAGCGGGGCCTCCATCTATTCGGCCTCAGAAACGGCGAGAAACGAGTTCCCCGACCACGACATCACGGTGAGGGGGGCCGTCTCCATTGGGCGGCGCCTCATGGACCCTTTGGCAGAGCTTGTCAAGATCGATCCCCGATCCATTGGTGTGGGGCAGTACCAGCACGATGTGGACCAGAAGCTTCTGACCGCTGCCCTGGACGATGTCATAAAAAGCTGCGTCAACCGGGTGGGGGTGGATGCCAATACGGCCAGCAGGGAGCTTCTGGCCAAGGTGTCCGGCCTCAATGCCGCCATTGCCGCCAACATGGTGGCCTTTCGGGATGAAAACGGCGCCTTTGCCACCCGAAAAACCTTTTTAAAGGTGCCCAGACTTGGCCCCAAGGCCTTTGAACAGGCCGCCGGGTTCCTCAGGCTCCGCAACAGCAAAAACCCCCTGGACCGAAGCGGCATCCACCCGGAATCCTATGGTATCGTGGAAAAAATGGCCGGGGATGAAGGGTGCGCCATCGAAGACCTCATCGGCAACCGGGAGGCGAGCCGGGCCATCGATGCAAAAAAGTACGTGACCAGGGAGAGGGGCATGCCAACCCTGAAGGATATCCTGGCAGAATTGTCCGCCCCTGGCAGGGACCCCCGCCAGCCCTTCCAGAGCTTCTCCTTTGACGACACCATCCACGCCATCACCGATCTGGCACCGGGCATGACCGTTCCCGGTATTGTCACCAACGTCACCGCCTTCGGGGCATTCGTGGACATCGGGGTCCACCAGGACGGTCTGGTGCATATCAGTGAACTTGCCGACCGGTTTGTCAAGGACCCCAACGAGGTTGTCACGGTGCGGCAACAGGTGAGGGTCAGGGTGGTTTCCGTGGATGCTCAAAGAAAGCGGATCTCCCTTTCCATGAAATCAAACTAAAATGAAGGCTCTGGTCTATCAAAACAACACCCTTGCCCTGGATTGCCACTTTCCAGCACCGGCACCGAAACCGGGGGAGGTGTTGATCCGGGTACTCATGTCAGGGATCTGCAATACGGACCTTGAGATCATGAACGGCTACAAGGACTTTTCCGGCGTGCCGGGTCACGAATTTGCGGGGATCGTGGAACAGGCCCGGGAGACGAATTTCATAGGAAAGCGGGTGGCAGGAGAGATCAACTGTCCCTGCAACAGATGCCCAACCTGTTTAAGCGGAGAACCCACCCACTGCCCCCACCGCTCGGCACTGGGGATTCTGGGAAGGAACGGTGCCATGGCAGAGTATTGCTCCCTTCCCCGGGAGAACCTTGTCACCCTTCCGGACCGGATTGCCACCAGGGAAGCGGTTTTTATCGAACCCCTGGCGGCGGCCCTGGAAATCACCCAGCGCCTTCACATCCCCCCCGCCTCGTCGGTGATGGTGATCGGAGACGGCAAACTTGGTCTTCTCATTGCCCAGACCCTGAGACTCACCGGTTGCAGGCTTCTCGTGGTGGGAAGGCACAGGGAGAAACTGGAGATCCTCCGGGCCATGCATATCCCCGTCTGCCTTGCCGGGGATCTTGATCCGTCATCCTGCCAGGCGGACACGGTTGTGGAGTGCACCGGCCATGGCGGTGGATTTGACCTTGCCAGAAGATGTGTCAGACCAGGGGGAAGACTCGTTCTGAAAAGTACCTTTCACCGTGTCCCCTCGGTGGATCTCACCTCCCTTGTGGTGGACGAGATCCAGGTGTCAGGCTCCAGGTGCGGCCCCTTTGCCCCTGCCGTCAGGCTGCTGGAACAGGGGCTTGTCAAGGTGCTCCCCCTCATTGACAGGGAGTTTGCCCTTGACCACGGGGTGGCGGCCTTCCGGTACGCCGGGGAAAAGGGGCGGTTGAAAGTGTTGATAAACCACCAGGACATCCAAAACGCGGAAATAGGGTGACAGGCCGATAACGCCTAATCTGATTGTGACACGGAGTACCTGTTTTTTCCGTTGGTCTTGGCTTGATACATCGCTTTATCAGCGGCGCTGATCATCTGGTCAGGGGTTTATGTCATGGTTGACGGAGGCAAAAGAGACCCCGATGCTGGCAGAGAGGTTTGTTTCTCCCTGGGCCAATTGAAAGGGCTGCTTAAAGAGGTCCAGAATTTTTTCGGTAACCAGAACAGCGTCTTTTTGGCTGTTTGCGTTCTCGATTAAAATGGTAAATTCGTCCCCCCCCCATTCTGCCGAGGGTGTCCGTCTCCCGGAGCAGGGCCATCATACGCCTTGCAAGCTCCTGTAAAACAACGTCCCCGGAACGATGCCCGTAGGTGTCATTGATCTCCTTAAACCCGTCCAGGTCGATATATAAGACAGCCAGAGACTTCTGGTTTCTCTTCAGCCGCTTGAAGGCATTGGACAAACACTCCAGAAAATGTGATCTTGAGGCAGCGCCGGTAAGCTGATCAAACATGGCAAGCTGGTAAATTTTTGTTTCGTATTGTTTTCTTTCGGTTATATCGGTAATGATACCGATAATGCCGGCAATGTGTCCGGAGCTGTCATGATATACTGACTTGTTGAACATCACTGCCTTCTTTCTCTCTGTTTCGTGCTCTTTGATGGCGCTTTGTATCGCTTTGCAAAAGGAGTCTTCACTGATTTCTCCCTTGATCAGATAATCCCTGGCGCCTTTTTTCATGGCGGCAACGGCAACCGCCTCGTTGCCCTGGCCGGTGATCAGAATGGCGGGAATGCGGCCCCGTGGTTCATGCAGCGGCGGGTTGAGCCGACCCCTTAAAATGATCAACAAGGTGGATGATCATTGCGCACTCCAGTCCAAAGGGGAGATAACCGGCATATCCGAGAAGCGGCATCTCAAAAATGTGGAGCACCTGGACATAGGGGATGGCGTAGGACCACCGGGCCAGGCTGTCATAATTGAACAGCTCCCAGAAAACTCCGCAGCAAAGGGCGGCCAGGGCATAGGTGACCACAGGGGTAAGGTCTCCCGTAATCACACTGTCAAAGGGGTGGGGCAGATCCAGAACAAGGGCATGGCCAAGGAGGATGAACAGGGGGGATATCCACAGGGTGAAGAACAGGGGGTCGGGTAGAAGAGCGATAAAGGCCAGGCTGATGCATCCCGATGCCAGGAACAGCCCCCCCAGAGGTTTGCCTGCGGCCCGGGGCAGGGCGGGGCAGTGGCGAAAGCCCCGGTGTAATCTTTCAAAGCTTGCAAGATACTCCTTCATGCTCTCCACAGCCGGCAGTACCGTTGAAAAGCTTAAGCTGGCCAGCAGAAAATAGGTGAGGGCCGGGTATTGGCTGCCGGTATAATACCAGTTGCACACAAAGCGGTTGAGAAACTCAAAGCTCCACCAGAAAGCGGCAGATACGGGGAAGAGCAGGAAAAAACCCCTGGGTGAGGCGGTCATGGGGCAGGCGCCGGTGCGTTTAACGGTAATGGCGTTGATCACTATAATCAGGCTTATCCAGATGGGGAAAAAGGTGTGGGCCTGGAGGGGGGAAAACCAGTCAAACCGGGTCCAGGCAAGCGTCCAGAAAACGGCCAGGCTGAGCCCGGCAAGTTTGCCCCACCAGGGAAGGGGCCGGCTATTTAAACGTTTTTTTCCTGAATGGTTTGATGGTAACCGATACCTGGCACCTTTCATTACCAGGGGGAGAAGAGAGAAAAGGATAACTGCCAGGATCAGCAGGAACAGAGGCAGGGAAAAGGGGGCATGGCTTTTTATTACAGTCCTGGGAGGAAAGGCGAGAAATGGCGCCATCGCTTTTCCTGATCCAGCAACGCCTGCCAGGGGCAGGCCCAAAATGAGGCCCAGAGCAACTACCCTGGATTTCAGCAGTACCGGGACAATCCTCTTCATAAAAACTCGGCAAGGAACCCCCCGACTCTTCAGCTCAGGGGAGGAATTGCCGCCTCCGATTGATAATTATCGTTGTAGCCATCTTGTGAACCCGACTCTTTAACGATGGCGGGAGCCATTTTTCGGATCGAGTTCTATTGTTCAACAATGAAACCAGCCTGGACCATAAACGGTTTTGAAGACATGACCCTGAACCGGACCTAACCGAATCCCATTGCCGGCCGGATCTGGCAGCTGAATCCAGCTGTTCACCGGTATTGCTGTGTCATGTTGCAGTCTTTGCAGACCTGTTACAGCCCCCGGCTGTCCAGCCCCAGGGCTTTGCGTTTTTTCTCAATCACCCGGGTCAGGAAAATCGCCGCCTTTTCCGGATCAGGCTCCACACCGAAGGTGGCCCCCACCAGGTCGTCCAGGCCACGGGTGAGCAAATTCACCACATTCATGGACCCGGTGACAGGCGGCATGGGGCCAAGATGGGTGGTGATCCCGGATGCCACACAGTAAACACCAATGGTCACGGCTTTTTCCGAATACCATTCCGGTGCGGAACCAGCCACGGGGAGGTCACTGATATCCACGTCCAGGGCATTGGCCAGGGCCGAGACCAGAACCAGAATCCGTACATTGTCCACGCAGGAGCCCAGGTGAAGCACCGGGGGGATGCCCAGGGCACCGCAAATCTCCTTGAGGCCCGGTCCGGCCATTTCAATGGCGGAAGGCACCTTGAATCCCGCCTTGGCACTGGCCACGGACACACATCCTGTATCCACCACCAGGATATCCTTTTCTATCAGTTTTTTGATCAATGTGACATGGCCGTAGTCATGTCTTATTTTGGGGTTGTTGCACCCCACAACGCCCACCGCTCCCCGGATCTTTCCGGCTTTGATGGCATCGATCAGGGGGTCCGCCGTACCGCCTAAAGCCCCCAGAATGGTTTCAATGGAAAATCCGCCCACCGCTTCCCGGGGTTCCTCGGGAATAAAGACCTCTTTGCGGCTGCCGAAATTCTCAATGGCCGATTTCACCAGGATCACAGCCTTTTCTTCGGCATTTTCCGGATGAAATTCATGGTGTTCCATGCCCGGAAACCGGGCCTTGTCCGATGTACTGACCATTTTGGTGTGATAACAGGCAGCCACTTTGCCAATGGACGGCATGATGCACTGGTAATCAACAATCATCATGTCCACAGCACCGGTACTCAGAATCAGTTCGGTCATGAGATGGTTTCCGGCCATGGCAATACCCCGCCGCATCAGCAGTTCATTGCCGGTGCAGCAGACCCCGGCAAGATTGATGCCGTCGGCGCCGTTGGCTTTGGCAAGGGCAAGCATTTCTTCGGAGATACAGGCCTTGGATACCATTTCCGACACCACGGGATTGTGTCCGTGAACCACGATATTGACCTGGTCTTTTTTGAGAACACCGGCATTGACCATGGTGGGTTTGGGGGCCGGCACCCCGAACAGGATGTCAGACACCTCTGTGGCGATCATGGATCCGCCCCAGCCGTCGGACAGGGCATTGCGCAGCCCCTGGGTCAGCAGGCTGACCCAGTCGTTGTCCACGCCCATATGGGTGCGGTGCATCATTTCCGAGGTTTCCCGGTCAATCCCCCTGGGGGTGATGCCTGACTTGTCCCATAATTTCCGCCGTTTTTCCGGTGCCCGGCTGACCAGGGTCACCGATTTTTGCCGCATGCCGTAATCTTCCATCATGGCATCGGCCAGTTCTCCGGCAACGGTCAGGGTCTCTTTCCCGTGGGTTGCCAGGCCATATTCGCCGGCCACCCGCCTCAGCTTTTCCTCACTCCGGATCTGGTACCCGGGCGCCTCTCCCATGGAAACCGCTTTCAGCACCTCCACAAGATCCCGGCCGTGATCGGAATGGGATGCAGCCCCGGCGGCAATCATGCGGCAGAGGTTCCGGGCCACGATGATGTCAGCATCTGCGCCGCATACCCCGGACTGGGGCCCATTGCCAAAGGGATCCACCCGGCAGGGTCCCATGATGCAGATCCGGCAGGACAGGCCCATGTCGCAGAAACCGCATTGGGGCTGCTGGGCGTCATGACGGTGCCAGACCGTTTCCACTTTGTCTTTGACCGCTTTGTCAAACAATTGATTTCCGTCGCTGGTAACTGAAACATCGGTTCTGGGATCAAACATGTTTACCTCCTTATCGCCTTACCAGCCTTTACGGTGGCCTGTTTCAGGGTATTGTAAAGGGCAACCGTGTCCGGAACGCCCTGGGCGGTGGTATCCGAAGAGATGGTCCGGGCCACCTGCCGGGTTTTTTCATTCATGGCATGTGCCATCTCATCATAGACCAGGGCGCCGGTCTTGCAGACCTCTGCGCAGGCAGGAATGTTTCCCCGGGCAGTGCGTGCATCGCAATTGTCACATTTTACCGCCACGGTTTTCCCCGGCGGCGCTGCCGCCTCTTCATGGAACCGCAATACCCCGTAGGGGCAGGCCATGGCACACGATGCACAGTTGATGCAGCGATCCGGGTTGATGAGTACCGTGTTTGTGGCGGCATCACGAAAGATCGCCCCTGTGAGGCAGGCCAGCTGGCAGGGTGCGGGGTCACAGTGGCGGCACCGGTTGGGAAATCCCTGGTTGAACAGCCCGGCGCCCACATGTACCCGGGGCTGCGGCCGGGGGGTTTCCTCAACGGCGGCAAACAGGGATTCAGCCTTTGCGTGTGCCGCAGCACAGGCCAGCATGCACTGCATGCATCCCACGCATTTTTCCGGATTGACAATGACTTGTTTCATCTGTCCTCCTTTGGGCGGAGATAATGGAAGATTCAACCCGTTCCGGGCGTTTCCCGCCCTGGTACCTTGTCCATTTACAGCAGGCGGCTGTAATTGAAGTCCAGGGACATCAGATATTTTTTTGGGATCCTGACAGGAACCCTGTTTTCGATCATGGCCCGTAACATGCCGCCCTGTTCGATGCGGTTGATCAGTACGGCACCCACAAGGATATCGCCGCGGAATACCAGGCGGCGGTATGCGCCGGCCTTTTCATCCCCGGCTTGAATGATCTCAAGATCATCCGTCTTTTCCGGATTCGCCAGTCCCATGGTCATCACATCCAGGTCGTAAATTCTCATGACGTTCCGGCCCAGACTGCCGGGATAGACCACCTTTCTGCCGGCCATATTGCATCCGGCGATTCTGCCCTGGATGGCGGCTTCCGGCCAGATGGCATTGATCCAGCGGGTTTGACGGGCAATGTCCATGGATTCTGCTGCATCACCGGCTGCATAGATATCGGGAACACTGGAACAAAGATACGGGTCCACCAGAATACCGTAATCCATCTCAATGGCGTTTTCTGCGATAAACCCCAGAGACGGGTCAACACCCTTGCCCACGATGACCAGATCACAACCCAGTGTTTCTCCGGAATTCAGGCGGGCAGCTTTGACCTGATTATCACCGTCAAAGGAAGCGACGCTGACCCCGATTTTTACGGACAATCCATGGGATTGAAGTTCCCTGAGGATCATTCTGCCGGCGGTTTCATCCACCTGCATGGCCAGGGGGTATGCCGATGTGATCAGCATGGTGACCGTGATACCCCGCTTCAGCAAAGCATGGGCCGCCCTGAATCCCACCAGTCCACCGCCGAGCACCAGGGCGTTTTTCACCCCCTGTGAGATGGCCGCCAGATGATCGAGCACATCCTGCTGGGTCCGCATGGTGAAAATATTGCCCAGATCTGCCCCCTGAACCCTGATACGCCTGGCATCTGCCCCCGAGGCAATCAACAGTTTTTGGCAATCGATCTCTGTGCCGTTTTCAAGATGAATGGACTTTTTTTGCACATCAAGGTGCGCCACACGGTGTCCCAACACAGGGGTAATGTTAAGGTCTTCGTATACATTGCCTGCAAAAAGGGGCAGTTTGGCGTGGGGCTCGGACCCTTCCAGGACATAGGAGATCATGGGACGGCTGTAAGGGGGAAACGTCTCGTCACTGACCATGAAAATGGCCGCTGTGGTGTCCATCTCGCGGATGGCTCTGGCCGCGTTGATCCCGGCAATTCCGTTCCCGATAATCAGGTGTTTCATGATACCTCCGCAGGTTCCAAAAAACGATAACCACCTTGTTGTCCCCAGACGGGAAAAAATGTGTGCTGCAGGAATGTATGTGAATGTCAGGCCCTGATCTGCCCGTGGCAACTCCCGTTCTTGTATGACGAAAGCGGTTTGTTTGTCAAGGAAAAACTCAGGGTTGCAAAAGCCATAGGACCTAGGATTTTGGTCTGTATTCAAGGCGCGCCGGTGGGAGCATATTGGAATATGTGCCCACCGGCGCAACGCAGAAGACGGACCAAAAGACAAGTTGGATTGTGGCATTATTTATTTCCAAGGGCCTAAACGCCGGGAAGAGAAAAGGGCCGACGTCCTGGTCTGCCAGGTGGGAGTGGCAGGGATATGGCAAAACGTTAGGCCCGTTGCGGTTAATCCCCTGTTGTCTATTTGACCCGGGAGATGTTTATCGGGTGCTGGCAGACCCGGACCTTCTTCAAAAGCTTGAAGATGGTGCCCGGCATGCCCTCGGGCAGATCCACCGTGGTGAACGCGTCATTGATATTGATGTGGCCGATGTATTTGGCTTCCAGCCCGGCCTCGTTGGTGATGGCACCGACGATGTCTCCGGGGCGGACACCATGGACATTACCCACCTCGATGCGAAACCGCTCCATCCCCTTTTCCACAGCACCGGGCCCTGGTTTTTTCGACTTGACCGGACCACCGCTTTTTTCAGGGGCAGCAGCAGCGGCGACAGAAGGATCGTTTTTTTTCTTCTGCTGCTGGCCAGCCTCCTCCTTGCCGGTTTTTTCCTTTTTGCCGGCCTTCGGGGTCACCGCCTGCTTTTTCTGACCGGAGAGCAGCAGGGGTTTGTCCCCCTGGGCCATACTGGCAAGGGCGGCGGCAATGTCCAGGGCCGG
>DATFJZ010000169.1:0-3352 GCA_035268945.1 Desulfobacteraceae bacterium
AATTGAGGTATAATCTATGAAAATAGACAGAAGAAGCTTCTTGGGACTGGGACTTGGCGCAGCAGCCGGCGTCGCCGCATCGCCGGTAACGTGGAAGCTGACCGATGATATTTCCATTTGGACCCAGAACTGGTCGTGGACGCCAGTTCCCAAAGATGGCAGGGTAACATTTGATAACACGGTGTGCAGTCTCTGTTCGGGAAACTGCGGCATCAGTGTCAGGAAAATAGCAGGCAGGCCGGTGAAAATAGAAGGAGAGCAGGGTCATCCGGTAAACAGCGGCGGGGCTTGCCTCCACGGCATTTCAGGCCTTCAATACCTTTACGACCCCACCAGGATCAAGGCCCCCATGATGAAGAAGAACGGACAATGGGAAGAGATCTCCTGGGACGATGCGTTGAACACAGCCTATGAAAAGCTCTGTGAAATCAGGAAGGACGGTGACTCCCACAAGCTTGCCTGCATTGCAAAAAACGACAGGGGAACCACTTCCGGGCTTTTCAAGCGATTTTTGACGGCCTATGGTTCCAGTAACTTTTTGACCATGGAATCCATGGCAGACACCTGGAAGATCGTTGCCTCGGGCATGCATGGCAAGCCCAGCGATGTGGGCTTCGACCTGGAAAATTCTGATTGTATCCTCAGCTTCGGCTGCGGATTCATCGAAGGCTGGGGATCACCGGTGCACAATATCCGGGTCAATGCCTTGAGACAAGACAGGGGAGCAAAACTCTTCCAGGTGGAACCGAGACTCTCCAGAACCGCTGCCAATGCAGACACTTGGATTCCGGCAAAACCGGGAACCGAGGCCGACCTGGCCCTTGGTATCTGCAGTGTCATGGTCAGCAGAAAATGGTACAATGGGGAATTTGTTGCCCGGGTGGGCAAGGGGTTTGATACCTTTGCCAAAACCGTCACATCGGACTACACCCCTGCCAGGGTTGAGGAAACCACCGGTATTGAAGCTGGAAAGATCACGGCCATGGCCAAATCCTTTGCCCGTTCAAAAACCGGTGTGGCCATTGCCGGCAAGGGCAGGGGCGAGTCGGCGGGAAGCCTCAGGGAATTTGCCGCTGTCCACGCATTGAACTGCCTCAAGGGCAATATCAACAAAAAGGGCGGTGTCTGGACCCTTGCCCCCCGGGAGTATACCGGCTGGCCAGCCGTTGACATGGACGCGGCAGCCAAAAAGCGGTTTAAAAAGCCCAGGATCGACGAGGCCGGCTCTTCCAAGTTTCCCCATACGGATTCTTCCCTGTCCAATTTTGTTGCCAGGGTCAACAAGGCTTCAAAATCTCCAGTCAGGGCGCTGTTTGTTCACGATGCCAACCCCTGCTACGCCATGGCAGATCCCACCGCTGTGAAAGATGCCTTCAAAAAAATTCCCTTTGTGGTGAGTTTCTCTTCGTACATGGACGAAACAGCCCGGGAGGCGGACCTGATACTTCCCAGCCACACGTTCCTGGAAAAAACCCAAGACCTGCAGGACGATTCCATGATGGTCAGACGGGTCACCAGCCTGGCAACGCCTGTGGTCGATCCCCTGTTTAACACGAAAAATCCCGGTGATGTTGTCATCAAGATGGCAAAGGCCATCGGCGGGTCCGTGGGCAACAGTTTCCCATGGAAGAGTTATGACCAGTGCCTGGAAAGTGTCACCGGTGACATGTGGGACGTCCTCTCCGATGGGGGGTACGTGGTGGAAAAGGAAATTTCATCCAAACCCCTTGCCCATGCTGATTTTTCCTTCCAGCCCCTTTTTACCCAGGGCAACGGTGCCGAAGGGGATGACAGTTTTTCCATCACCCTTGTTCCCGTGGATAATTTCCGACTCGCAGCCGGCAATACCCAGTCGTCGCCCTTTGCCTTGAAGACCGTTTCCGATACGGTGCTGAAAAACAACGACGGCTTTGTCGAGATCCATCCGGATACGGCCGGGGAACTCAAGCTTGCCCAGGGGGATGACGTCAGGGTGGAAACGCCCAGGGGAGAGGCAACGGTGAAAGTGCATCTTTCTGAAACAATAATGCCCGGAGTTGCGGCCATGGCTGCAGGACTCGGCCATACCGGGAACAACAAGTATGTTGACGGTAAGGGCGTAAATGTCAATGAGCTCATGGGCCCGGTGCAGGATGCCGGTTCAGGACTGGATGCTGCCTTTGGCATCATGGCAAAAATTTCCAGGGCTTAAATAGCTTACAATCGCAAAAGAGGTTCTGATGAAACAAGAACATAACGCAAAAGCACATAAATATGGAATGGTTATTGACCTGGACAAGTGCACGGGGTGCGGTTCCTGCATGGTGGCCTGCATGTCTGAAAATAACGTTCCGTTCAAGGAAGACGAGACAGATAAAAAGGACAGTATCACCTGGATGCGGGTTTACAAGATCACCAACGGCAAATCCTTCCCCGATACCGAGGTGTGTTATCTGCCAAGGCCCTGCATGCAGTGCGGGGGAAAGGGGGACCACGGCCACTCCCCCTGTGTTTCCGTCTGCCCGGCAGTGGCAACGGATTACGATTACACCACGGGCATCGTCAGCCAGATATACACCCGCTGCTTCGGGTGCCGGTACTGCATGGCGGCGTGCCCCTACCACGCCCGGTATTTCAACTGGTGGGACCCGAAATGGCCCGGTGACATGGAAAAATACCTGAGCCCGGATGTCTCCCCGAGGATGAGGGGTGTTGTTGAAAAGTGCAGTTTCTGTTTCCACCGTTACCAGGCGGCAAGGGATCTTGCCTACTATGAGGAGAGGGACCTCGAAGAGCAGGAGTACCAGACCGCCTGCACACAGGCCTGTCCTGCCGGCGCCATCACCTTTGGTGATTTGAACAACCCGGATCACCAGGTGCACCGGCTGGTAAAACCCGATCCCCACCGTGCCGGACGGCCAAGGGCACCAAAGGCCTTCCGTCTTCTTGAAAGACTGGGCACTAACCCCAAGGTGTACTACATCTCCGACCGTGAGTGGGTCAGGAAGGCCGGGGACAACTACCTTGAAGGAGAATGGCAACAGGCCGAAAATCATGTCAGTAAAGGTCATGAATAACAATATCCAAACCGTTAGGAGTAAATGAATATGGATTCTGCATTAATACCCAAAGGAGCCAAACGCTGCCCATTTCCCACCTTTGCCGTGGGAATGGCCGTTGCTGCCGTTGTAGTTCTCTGGGGCGTTTATGCCATGGGTTTGTGCTGGCTCAAGGGACTCAACCAGACAAACATGAACGATTACTATGGATTTGCCCTGTGGATATGGGCCGACCTTGCTGTGATTGCCATCGGCGGCGGTGCCTTTTTTACAGGCCTTTTAAAATATGTTTTCGGCATTGACGAGTTGAAGAA
>DATFJZ010000170.1:0-8673 GCA_035268945.1 Desulfobacteraceae bacterium
GGGGCGCCCCCCTGATCGGTGCCACCGGCGCCTTTGGTGTCTACACGGCTCTTCTCCGGGACAAAGAAAAAAAAGGCAGTGATGACTATCTTGCCGGGGAGTGCCGGAGAATCAAAGGGGCAAGACCAACGGCGGTCAATCTGGCCTGGGCTGTCGACAGGGTGTTTGCCGCGGCTGTTCAGCAAAGGGATTACGATGAGCGACTGGCCGCGGCCCTGGCAGAGGCCCGGGAAATCGTGGAAGAGGAGGCCGTCAACTGCCGGCGCATCGGCGAACACGGCCTCTCCCTGATCCAGGAGATCAGTGAGAAAAAAAAGGGAAAACCGGTCAACATCCTCACCCACTGCAATGCGGGGAGGCTTGCCTGTATTGAATACGGCACTGCCACGGCACCTGTCTACACGGCGTTTGACCAGGGCATCGATCTCCATGTCTGGGTGGATGAGACAAGGCCCCTGAACCAGGGCTCAAGGCTTACCGCATGGGAACTCGGCTCCCGGGGTGTCGCCCACACCATCGTCACGGACAATGCCGGAGGCCATCTCATGCAGCACAACATGGTGGACCTGGTCATTGTGGGCACGGACCGCACCACCAGGACAGGAGACGTGGCAAACAAGATCGGCACCTACCTGAAAGCCCTGGCGGCAAAACACAACAATGTTCCCTTTTACGTTGCCCTCCCCTCCAGCACCTTTGACTGGGAGATCAGCAACGGACTGGACGGGATCCCCATTGAAGAAAGGGACCCCGATGAGATCCGGTATGTGGAAGGACGTGACAGCAGCGGAAAGGCCTCCAGGGTGCTGGTGCCGCCGGAAACAAGCCCTGCTGCCAACCACGCCTTTGATGTCACCCCGGCGGAACTGATCACCGGATTTATCACAGAGAGGGGGATCTGCAGAGCCGGAGAACAGGAGATCCTCGAGCTGTTTCCTGAAAAGAGACAATAAATATTTTTCTTGACAGACCGGTGGTAAAATCATTAAAAGGTCATGTATGCTTACTCAACTCGAAAAAAAAGTGATTTCAGCCCTTCAGGGGGATATTCCCGTCACCAGGACCCCCTTCATGGAACTGGCAGAAACCATCGGTGTTTCGGAGGAGACCTTCCTGGAAGTTGCCCGAAATCTCAACCACAAGGGGATCATCCGACGGTTCGGCGCCACCCTGAAACACCAGAAATCGGGGTATACGGCCAACGCCATGGTGGCATGGCAGGTTGACGAAGCCAGGGCCAGGGAAGTGGGGGAGACCATGGCCTCCTTTGACGAGGTGACCCATTGTTATCGCAGGGACCCTGCAGAGGGGTGGCCGTACAACCTCTACACCATGGTCCACGCCTCGGATGAAGATACCTGCCGGGCCATTGCCGAAAAGATCTCCCGGGCCGTGTCCGTGGAGACCTACACCCTTCTTTTCAGCCGCAAAGAGCTGAAGAAAACATCCATGAAATACTTTGACTGATTGACCTTCTCCGCCCCCCATATTCTCTGTGTCAACCCCTGGATCCACGATTTTGCCGCCTTTGATTTCTGGGCAAAGCCCCTGGGACTTCTCTTTCTGGCATCGATCCTGAGGAACCACGGGGCAAGGGTGAGCTTCATCGACTGCCTTGACAGGTTCCATCCCCAGGCGGACAATGACGTAAAGGTCCAGGCCGACGGCAGGGGACCCCTGCGCAAGGAAACGATTCCCCTGCCCAGGGGAATTGCCGGTTTGAGCAAACGCTTCTCCAGGTACGGCATTGCCAGGGAGTGGTTTTTCCATGACCTTGAAACCGTGGAGACCCCCGACCTGGTCCTGGTGACCTCCCTGATGACCTATTGGGCCCCCGGGGTCAAAGAGACCATTGCCGCCATCAAAACCGTCTATCCTTCGGTTCCCGTGGTGCTGGGGGGGATTTACGCCTCGCTGTGCACCACCCATGCCGAAACCACCACCATGGCAGACCAGGTGGTGACCGGTATGGGAGAGACGGTTCTGGAAGACCTTGTCCGGCAGCACACCGGGTTCCGCCTCACCCCCTCCCCGGCGTACAGCCATCTGGAAGAGCTGCCGTGGCCGGCCCTGGATCTGGTATCCCGCCTGACCTATGCCCCGGTGATGACCTCCCGGGGATGCCCTTTTTCCTGCGATTATTGCGCCTCATCGTTTCTCCAGCCGGATTTTCAGCAGAGGTCCCCCGATTCGGTGTTCCAGGAGATCCAGCACTGGCATGTCAATCACGGGGTGGCCAATGTTGCCTTTTACGATGACGCCCTGCTGGTCAACCAGGAAGCCCTTGCCCTTCCCCTGTTTGAGAAGATCATCGCATCGGGCATGAAGATCGCCTTTCACACCCCCAACGCCCTGCACATCAGGGAGATCACCGGGCAGAGTGCTGATTTGATGTTCAAGGCGGGATTTCACACCATCCGCCTGGGACTTGAGACAACGGATTTATCCCCGTCCAGGTGCCACGACGGAAAGGTCACCGGGAATGAATTCTCGGCGGCCCTGGGCCATTTGAAAACCGCCGGCTTTGACAGCAGCCAGATCGGGGCCTATCTTTTGTGCGGCCTGCCAGACCAGAGCCTGTCCGAGGTAAAGGCCTCTGTCCTGACCGTCAGAGAACACGGCGTCACACCAGTGCTGGCCTATTACACCCCCATCCCCCACACCCCCATATGGAAACGGGCCGTTGAACAGTCCCGGTTTGACCTTGAAAAGGATCCGATCTTTACCAACAACGCCCTGTTCCCCTGCCTTGACAGGGGCATGGAGACAAAGTCAATTTCCCGATTGAAAAATCTTTCCGTATGACATATAAGTGTTAGCGGTTTATAGGAAAGCCATCAGCTGTCAGTATTTTTCTTCTGATTACTGATTACTGAAGGCTGATTACTCTCAAATCAGGTGGAATCATTGGGTTTGCTGTAAAAAGGGGCATCGGAACGCTGCCATTCACAGTTACGTTGTTAAACTGAAAAAGGTGGTACATTGGATTTAATCCATATTTTAATCCAGACCCTCGGGGGCCTTGGACTCTTTATCCTAGGCATGAAGATGATGACCGAGGGGCTTGAAATGACAGCCGGCCAGAAGATCAAACGGGTCCTTGAAGCCATTTCCTCCAACCGGGTGATGGGATGTGCCACAGGAGCCGGGGTCACCGCCGTGATCCAGTCGTCATCGGCCACGACCGTGATGCTCATCGGGTTTGTCGGTGCCGGCATCATGACCCTGGAGCAGGCCGTGGGGGTGATCATCGGGGCCAACATCGGAACGACGGTGACGGCCCAGATGATCGCCTTCAAGCTCACCGCCGTTGCCCTGCCGGCCATTGCCATTGGCGTTCCCCTGCGGTATTTCCCCAGGAAACGTCGGTACAGGCATATCGGTGAGATTATTCTGGGGTTCGGCCTGCTGTTTTACGGCATGACGGTGATGAAAAACGGCCTTGCCCCCATTCGTACGGACCCGGAGTTCATTGCCTTTTTCACAAAGTTCAGCACCGACTCCACAGGAGGACTTCTCCTCTGTGTGGCCATGGGAGCCCTGGTAACGGTGATGGTGCAGTCCTCTTCAGCCACGGTGGGACTGACCATGACCCTGGCCATCCAGGGCCTGCTGACCTTTCCCACGGCTCTGGCCCTGGTCCTCGGAGAAAACATCGGCACCACCATCACCGCCCAGCTTGCCACCATCGGATCCAACAATGTCAATGTTCACCGGACAGCCCGGGCCCACGCGGTTTTCAATGTGGCCGGGGTGACCATCATGCTCTGCATCTTTCCCTGGTTCGTTGAGGTGGTAACAGCCTTTTCATCCTTCATGGGGGTTGGACCTGTTGATCAGACACTGGCCAATGAGTACCACAACATTCCAAGGTACCTTGCCAACGGACACATGCTTTTCAATGTAATAAACGCCGCTGTTTTTCTTCTTCTGCTCCCCCGGCTTGTTCAGCTGGTGATATTTTTTACCCCTTCCAGAAAAGAGCAGCACCAGAGATACCGTCTTCCCAGTTTTGAGACCAATTTCATCGACTCCCCCATCGCCGCCCTTGCCAGTGCCAAGGGCGAAATCACCCGGATGGCCGAATTTACCCGAATGAACCTCAAGAAGGTCAGCATCTGCATCGGGGTAAGGGATGATGATACCCTTGCCGAAAGAGAATCGGTGGAAAGCCACATCGATGCCATGCAGAAAGTGATCATCAAGTATCTTATCACCATTTTCCAGAGCGACCTCAACGCCTCAGAAGCCGGGGAAATCTCGGAGATGATGCGGATCACCAATAATATCGAACGGATTGGCGATTCCATGGAAAATGTGTCAAAACTCCTTGAACGTATCTATGAAAATGATATACACTTAAGTCAGACGGCCAGGGAGGATCTGCTCACCATTGCCAATGCCGTGGATCAGTTCATGAAAATGGTGATAGGCGAATTTGGCCAGGCAAGCAGTGATTTTTATCCAAAGGCCGCCGCCCAGGAGGATCTTGTTGACCATATGAGGGAAAAGATGCGCCACAACCATATTGACCGGCTGAGACAGGGGGAGTGTTCCGTGGATGCCGGGGTTCATTTCATCACCCTTTTGTCCAATTTTGAGAAAATGGGGGACTATTGTTTTAACATTGCCCTGGGCGTTAACCGGATCCACAGGTAACATGGATCTTCTTCGTTTTCAGCTCCCTGAGCGACGGAGGGGGCCACGACCCAACCCGGTAAGCAACGAGGAGGAAGCTTGAATCCATTTGGCACCACCCGGGTTGACACCCCTTTCCAGGACCATGCCGATCTGAAAGATCTCTTTTCGGACCAGTTTTCACGCATCAAGGCCATCCTGGAAGAGGTCGGCTCTGACAGGAATCACCAGTCCAGGGGGGTTGTCCTTGCCGGGGGACCGGGCTCGGGCAAGACCCATCTGATCATGCGCCTGGCCAGGGACATCATGGCCAGCCACCGGATCCTTTTCATCCGGCAACCCAACAATGCCGGGGCGGTCTTTTTCCACACCTACTCCCGGATGATCGAATCCCTTGTGGAAAATGTCCCGGGAACCGAGTATTCCCAGATCGAATACCTCCTGGCCAAGAGTTTTTCAAAAATCGTCATCAGCTCCATCAACCGACGGCAAAAAGCCACCGACAAAATGGTCTCCATGAAAAAGCTGCTCTCCGACGACCACCTGAACATCTACCGGAAACTTGGCCGCAGCAACAGCGAGAAACGGCGGAACAACTGGCGGTTCATCGAAAAGAGAACCCTGGAGTGGTGGGGATCGGCCTACGGGTTTGGCGGATTCAGCGCATCCATTGTCAAGGCCCTGATCAAGTACTGCTCCCACACCGACAGCAACAGGCGGGAGATCGTCCGCAAATGGCTGGCAGGCACCGAGCTCTCCCCGTCGGAGCTGAAAATCACAGGCCTTGAAAACCTGCCCCCGGATACGGGCCTTGAAGCCTTTGCCATGGAAGCCATGGGAGTTCTGGGCCGGCTCTCCATCGAAGATCAGCCCCTGATCATCGTGTTCGACCAGCTGGAAGGACTGAAGCACAACGAAGAACTGCTCAGGGCCTTTGGCGAAAGTGTCAAAGAGCTTTTCACCCATATTCCCAACACCCTGATGCTGTTCAACCTCTTTCCCAGTCGGTGGAAGGCCTATGCCTCCCAGCTGGATCCGTCGGTGGTGGACAGGATGTCCAGGGATACGATTTTCCTGGACACCCCGTCCAGGGAAGAGATGCTGGCCCTTCTCCGATTCCGGGCCGGCCAGTGCGGCCAGGATATCCATTCGATCTGCTCGTTTGAAGAACTGGAACAGATCCTCTCCCACACCACCATCCGAAAGGTGCTCAACGCGGCATCGGACTACTACCGGTTTAAAATGGAGAACATCCCCCTGCCCAGGCAGATTGCCGGGTTTGAAGAGGAGATCAGATCCCAGGTCATGGATCTCAAGGAGGAGATCGCCGCGTTAAAGGCCTACCTGAATATCGAGACCCCCACCCTTGACCAGGCAAGGCAGACAATGGCCATCAAAGGCATCATCGAAGCCTGCCGGGAGCGTGCCACCGAAGCGCTTGAAAAGGACTTCCTGATAAGCGGCAGCGACGATGCCGGTAAACTCCAGGTTGTCCTGTCGGCCCTGACCGAGGACTCCGGCCTGAGAACCACCACCTTGAAAAAAGGCGCCAGAAAGCTGCCCCACCACGTCATGGCCCAGGCCCCGGACAGGGGAAATTTTGTGGCAGGGTTTCTCCATGCCGGGGCACGGTCCTTTTCGGCAAGGCTGAAGAACTTTAACGATCTCTGCACAGCTTACAAAAATGCAGAATTTATTGTTTTCCGGGACCAGCGGGCGCCGGCCGTACGTTCCAAACTCGGTATCCAGGAGATCAAACGGCTCAACGCCTCTGAAAACGGGACGTTCCAGATCATGGACCGGGAAAACAGAATCGTGTTTGAAACCATCTACCGGCTTATCACCGACATCCAGAACCGGGAGGTTGACCTTGACACAGCACAGGCTGTCCGGGTTCTTCGCCAGATGTACAGGGACTATTGGCTGATAAAGCTCATTGGTTAGAAGAGATTTGGCCGGAGGAAGTTCAGCGTTTGGTCATTGTCATTTAACAAGAACAAAACCCCAAAAACTCATGTTTGACGAGTGAAAAAGAAAGGAGCAATGGTGCATGGAAGCTTATGAACCCTTTTACCGAGCCGCCTCGGATCCTGCCGGGGTGGCGGAACAGGTCAAGGCAAACCAGAGAGAAACCATGGGGTATTTCTGCTCCTACGCCCCGGAGGAACTGATATACGCTGCCGGGTTCCACCCCATGCGGCTTTTTTCCCGGCAAGGCAAACGGCTGCTGGCCGAGAGCCATTTGCAGTCCTACTGCTGTTCCCTGGTGCGAAACCTTCTCGAACAGGCACTGTCCGGCAGGCTGGCCTTTCTCTCCGGTGCTGTGTTCCCCCACACCTGTGACTCCATGCAGCGCCTCAGCGACATCTGGCGGCTCAACACAAATTTTGCCTTTTTTTCCAATGTGGTCATGCCGGTAAAGCTCAACAGCGGGAGCAGCTTTCGCTACATGGCAGATGTGCTGGCATCCTTTAAAAAGGAACTGGAAACCCATACAGGCAGAGCCATCACCCTGGAAAGCCTCGAGGAGGCTGTGGGGAAATTCAACCGCATCCGGGAACTCCTGGCCGGAATCTACGATGCACGATCCCAACACCCCGGGATCATCAGCGGGGCCGACCTCCACGCCCTTGTCAAGGGGGCCATGATCATGGACCGGGATGCACTGCCAGACCTTTTGGAAAATGTCCTGGCAAACCTGCAGACCTCCACGGAACCAAGGGCGGACAAGGCCCCCCGCATCGTTGTTTCCGGCAGCGTGTGCGATGTCCCGGAGATCTACACCATCATTGAACAGGCCGGTGGAGTGGTGGTCGGTGACGATCTCTGCACCGGCCAGCGGTGGTTTGACGGCCGGATGGACCCGGAGGATGATCCCATGAACGCCCTGACCCGCCGGTATGCAAAGCGTCTGATCTGCCCGGCCAAGCACACCTCTCCCACGGCCAGGGGGGAGGGACTGGTTGAGCTCGTCGGGAAAAACAGGGCCCAGGGTGTTGTTTTCCTCTTTTTAAAATTCTGCGATCCCCACGCCTTTGACTATCCCTATTTGAAAGAGTGCCTGGAAGAGCAGGGCATCAAAGTGCTGCTGCTGGAGATGGACGATCTGTCCTCTGGCAGCGGCCAGCTTGCCACCCGCCTGGAGACCTTTGTCCAGATGATGTAAATGGAACCGGGTCCACCAGCCGGGAAATGTGGCCGAAGTTATGACCAAGCCCGTTGTTGGGGGACCTGCCCTGATCACGATCAAAAGGAACCATGGAAATGAGTGAACCGGAAAAGCAAAAAATTGCATCGGCAAAAAAAATGCGGGATATCATGACCGCCTACTATATCGAAACCATGGAAGCTTCGGCCAAGGGGAAAAAAATCGCCTGGATCACCTCGGGTGGGCCTGTGGAACCCCTGGTGGCCATGGACATTCTCCCCATCTACCCGGAAAACCACGGGGCCATGATCGGTGCGTCCAAGATGGGCCAGGATTTCTGCGAACGCGCCGAAGGAATGGGATACAGCAACGATCTCTGCTCCTATGCCAGGGTGGACATCGCCTGCGCCAAATTCAAGGGAGGCCCGGTGGGCGGTTTGCCGGCACCGGACATGCTGATCTGCTGCAACAACATCTGCGGCACGGTTCTCAAGTGGTATGAAATCCAGGCCCGGTATTTTGATGTTCCCCTTTTTGTCCTGGACACCCCGGTCTGCCGCACCGGCCTTACCCCTGGGATGAAAACCTATGTCCGCAACCAGGTGGACGACTATATCAGGTTCCTCGAAACAGTGACCGGCAGGGACTTTGACCATGACCGCATGGCTGAGGCAGGACGACTCTCCATAGAGGCCCAGCGGCTCTGGCAGCAGGTTCTGGCCACCACGGCCCGATCGCCGTCCCCCATGAGCGCCTTTGACGCGTTTTTCTTCCTCGCCCTCATCGTCACCCTGCGGGGCACACAAACAGCGGTGGACTTCTACGGGGAGCTCCTCGAGGAGATGCACCAGCGGGTGGACCAGGGCATCGCCGCGGTGCCCGGGGAA
>DATFJZ010000171.1:0-3585 GCA_035268945.1 Desulfobacteraceae bacterium
ATGGTTTTAAACTCCCTGATCGCAAGCCTTCCCCGTTGAGAACCTGTCAACTCCTGCATAAACACTCCTTTTCATTATAACGGCCATGAGCAGCGTGCCCACAACAACCAATTCGATGTTGTGCATCTTATTCCGTTGACAGGCCAGGGTCAAGGTTTAAACGAACTGGAAAAACAGGACACGCCGTTGCGAACCCCTATTAACCGTTTCAATATGGAAAAATCTCTGCTATGGTAACAAACGGTATGGGATTCGCTGATCGATATCCCACTGCAGAACTAAACCGTGACAATGGCTTTTTTTAAACAGATGGATCGCCAATGGGCAGAATACACTACACCAGCAAATCCGCCAACACCCTGGTCGTAAGCCTTGAGGGCGACTGGACACGTGACCGGGACCTCCCCTCTGCCGGAGAGATCCGGGCCGAGGTGGACAGTTTCCCACTGCTGACCGGGATAAGCTTTAACACGGAAACGTTGAGAGAATGGGACAGCTACGCCGCCGCCCTGCTCTTTGCCCTCCGGGACCACTGCCTGAAAAAAAACATCCCGTTCAACCCCGATGGGTTGCCAGAGGGGCTGGACAAGCTCATCACCCTTGCCGCAGCGGTCCCTCCCCCCAACGGGTCAAGCAGGACCGAAAGAACGATTTCTCCACTGGAAAATGCCGGCACCCGGCTGTTGGAAACCGTCTCTTCGACAAAAGAGATCCTGGATTTCATCGGCCAGGCTGTGATGGCTTTTGCAGACTTGATCCGGGGCAGATCCCCCATGCGTTCTTCTGTTTTCCTGGCCCAGCTCCAGGCGTGCAGCTCAAAAGCGCTGCCCATTGTCTCCCTGATAAGCGGCCTGGTGGGATTGATCCTCGCCTTTGTCGGGGCCATCCAGCTTGTTATGTTCGGGGCTCAGATCTATGTGGCAAGCCTTGTGGGCATCTCCATGATCCGGGTCATGGGGGCGGTGATGACCGGCGTGATCATGGCCGGCAGGACAGGCGCCGCCTATGCTGCCCAGCTGGGGACCATGGAGATCAACGAGGAGATCGATGCGTTGAAGACCCTTGGCATCTCCCCCATGGCCTACCTGGTGCTGCCAAGGATCCTGGCCCTTGCCCTGGCAATGCCCCTGCTCTGCCTCTATGCGGATCTCATGGGCATAGCCGGGGGCATGGCCGTCGGTGTATTCATGCTGGACCTCAACGTTATGGAGTATTTCAACATGACAAAAAGCGCCATCACCCTGAACGACTTCGGTATCGGCCTTTTCCAGAGCTTTGTTTTCGGTATCATCGTGGCCGTCGCAGGATGTCTCAGGGGAATGCAGTGCCAGCGCAACGCTTCGGCCGTGGGGGATGCAGCAACCTCGGCGGTTGTCACCGCCATTGTGGCCATTGTCGTTGCAACGGCGGTGATCACCCTGCTGTGCAGCATTCTGGGGATATGAGCCAGGATCTTAACCATGGGAAAAGGGGAGAATGAAACGTCCTGACATTGACAACCAGGGAGAAAACAGGTCGGCCCCGGCAGGGAAACCACCGGCCATCGCCATCAAAGACCTCTCCATGGGATATGGCGATGTTGTTGTGCAGAGGGACCTTACCTTTGACATCAACAGAGGAGACATCTTCATCATCATGGGGGGAAGCGGGTGCGGCAAGAGCACTCTTTTACGGCACCTGGTGGGGTTGAAAAAACCGGAAAAGGGGGCCATTCTCTACCAGGGAATTGATTTCTGGGCAGGCACAATGGCGACAAGAAGGGAAATGATGAAAAACGTCGGAGTTCTCTATCAAAAAGGCGCCCTGTGGAGTTCCATGACCCTGGCAGAAAACATCAAGCTGCCCCTGGAAGAGCACACAGATCTGACCCGGTCGAGGATGGATGAACTGGCCGCCTTCAAGCTGGCCCTGGTGGGACTTGCCGGGTTTGAACACCACTACCCCTCCCAGATCAGCGGCGGCATGCAGAAACGGGCAGGTCTTGCCAGGGCCATGGCCCTTGACCCCGGAATCCTTTTCTTTGACGAGCCGTCTGCCGGGCTTGACCCCGTCAGTGCCAGACGGCTGGACGACCTCATTCTCGAGCTCAACGCCAGCCTCAAGGCCACCATTGTCATTGTGACCCACGAACTGGACAGCATCTTTGCCATCGGCACCAACGCCGTGTTCCTCGATCCGGAATCCAAAACCATGATTGCCACAGGAGATCCCAAGACCATGCTGGAAACTGATGTCCATGAAAAAGTAACCACCTTTTTGACCAGAGGCCGGGCCGAAAAGGTCGGAAAAAGAGAGGTGACACCGTGAGCAAACAGGCAAACACCACTGTCATCGGGGGCTTTGTTGTGGGAGCCCTGGTCCTGGCCGTTGCCGGTATTGTCATCTTTGGTTCGGGAAACTATTTTTCCGAAAAAAACCGGTACGTCCTCTTTTTTGACGGCTCGGTCCAGGGATTGAACGTCGGTTCTGCCGTTGTTTTCCGGGGGGTCAAGGTCGGTTCTGTCAAAGACATCCACATCACCACAAGCACGGGGAACATCCACTTTTCCATACCGGTCCTCATCGAGATCGAAGACAGACGGTTTGTTGTCAAGGGAGAAAAGGATTCTGCCCTTTCCCTGCAAAAACAGCTGGATCTCCTCATCGATAAAGGATTGAGGGCCCAGCTTGAAATGCAGAGCATGGTCACAGGCCAGCTGATTGTCAACCTTGATTTCCACCCCGGAATGCCGGCAAAACCCTTGAAAAAAACCACCGAACACCCCGAAATCCCCACCATCCCATCGGAAATTGAAGAGCTGACCGAAAAAATCAAAACCGTGCCTGTGGAGCAGATCTTTAACAAGCTGCTCTCCATCATCACCAGACTGGAAAACGCCCTGGGGTCCGCCCAGACAGGAAAGATCATCGATTCCCTGGGGGAAACCATTGCCCGGACCAACAGCCTGATCCACCACCTTGATCAACGGATCGCCCCGCTCTCCAGGAGCCTTGAGGCATCCATGGCCGGCGTGGAAAAGCTCTCCAAAAGCGCCGAAGAAGAGATTGTACAGGCTGGAAAGGGCATGGACAACACCATGGAAGCAATGGAAAAGCTTGCCGCTGCCGCAAACCAGGAGGTGGGAACCCTTGCCGCCGCCGCCGAACAGGCCATCAACGATGTTCGCATGCTGGCAGAGGCGATAAAAGGGGAGGTTCTGCCCCTGTCCGTTTCCATACAGGCCGCAGCCGGGGCATCAGCCAGTGCAGCGCACAAGGCGGAAGAGACCCTTGGGACCATGAACAGCCTGGCAGGCAGGGATTCGGAACTGGTCACGAAACTTGCCGGCACCCTGGAGGAACTCTCCCAGGCGGCACGCTCCTTTCGCCTCCTCACCGATTACCTTGAAAGACACCCCGACGCCTTGATCAAGGGAAAACGTTAACAGCGGCCGAGCCCGAAAAGGAGACCCCATGATACCAGACAGACCCTTGTCCAACCTGTTCCTGCTGACACTCCTTGCCTCTCTTTTGCTGACGGGGGGGTGCAGCACCTCAACACCGTCAAACTTCTACCTTTTAACCCCTGTGAACGGGGAGACCGTG
>DATFJZ010000172.1:0-2764 GCA_035268945.1 Desulfobacteraceae bacterium
TGGAAAATATGAAAAAGCTTGTGTTTAAGAAATAACATGGTATACTGATGGTTTTACAGGTACCATCCGGTCGGTACCGGCA
Source organism: Desulfobacteraceae bacterium (assembly GCA_035268945.1). Lineage (GTDB taxonomy): Bacteria > Desulfobacterota > Desulfobacteria > Desulfobacterales > Desulfobacteraceae > DATFJZ01. The sequence goes on from DATFJZ010000172.1 coordinate 83, forward strand.
CTGTTATGGTTGATTCCTTCCTTCTGTTCGACTCAATCCTTTCACATTTTATCATCTACGCCTGGATCGGCCCTGAAACACAGGGCGGGCTTTAACAGGAGTATTATATAGTTATGTCATTTACAACCTTTGGTCTTGACAAAGACCTGCTCCGTGCCGTTGCGGCACAGGGGTATACCACACCCACTCCCATTCAGACCAAGGCGATTCCTGCGGTTATGGAGGGGAGGGACGTTCTTGCCGGTGCCCGCACCGGTACCGGAAAAACAGCGGCCTTTGCCCTGCCCATTCTTCAGCGACTCAACCAGAGCACCGGCCGTTTCCGTCACCCCAGGGTTCTTGTTCTCACTCCGACCCGGGAGCTGGCAGCCCAGGTGAGCGAAAGCTTTGACACCTACGGTCGTTTTCTCTCCCTTCGAACGGCGGTTATTTTCGGCGGGGTGAACATCAACCCCCAGAAGGCACAGCTGAGAAAAGGGGTGGACATTGTCGTGGCAACCCCGGGAAGACTTCTCGACCACGCCGGCCAGAAAACCATTGACCTCTCCAAGGTTGAGACCCTGGTTCTGGACGAGGGCGACAGAATGCTTGACATGGGGTTTATCCATGATATCAAGAAGATCATCCGGCTGCTGCCGTCAAAGCGCCAGAACATGCTTTTTTCCGCCACCTATTCCAACGAGATCAAACAGCTGGCCGACGGTCTGCTCAACAGCCCGGCCGAGATTGAGGTGTCCACACGGAACACCGCTGCCGAAGGGGTTGCCCAGATGGTGTACCAGGTTCCCCAGGCGGGCAAGCGTCTGCTCCTCTCCCGCCTCATCCGGGACGGCAAGTGGAGCCAGGTGCTGGTGTTTACCCGGACCAAGCACAGAGCCAACAAGCTGACCAAACAGCTGCTCAGCGACGGGGTCAGTGCGGCAGCTATCCACGGCAACAAGAGCCAGAACGTCAGGACCCGTGCCCTGGCGGATTTCAAGAGCGGGGAGGTGCAAACCCTCGTGGCCACGGACATTGCCGCCAGGGGGCTGGACATCCAGCGGCTTCCCCATGTGGTGAATTTTGATCTTCCCAATGTTGCCGAGGACTATGTGCACCGGATCGGCAGAACCGGTCGTGCCGGTGCCGACGGTGTGGCCCTCTCCCTGGTCAGCCAGGACGAGGAGAAGCTGCTCAAGGGAATTCAGCGCCTTTTAAAACACCAGATTCCTGTGAAGGATTCCGGCATAAAGGTCGATTTGCCGGTCTCACCGGCCGGGTCCAGACCTGCTCCCAAGGCAAGTCCCGGGCAGCCCCGGAACCCCCGCGGGAACAAAAGCTCAAGGCAATGGGCCCCGAATAGCAGGCGACCGTCGGCCCAGGCCGGCAGAGCCGGCAATAAATAGGTCCGTTCTCCTCGGTTTTGCCTTCCTGGCACACCGACAGCTATCCTGACACCCGGGGATTTGAAGATCCACATCTTCAAATCCCTACCTTTTATTATTTCCGAAACAGGCCGGCGATTTTTCCCAGCAACCCCTTTCTTTTCCCTGGGGAAAGGCCGGCACCGGCGGATGATTGTTTACAGGCAGGGGAAGAGATCACCCCGGGAAAAGATTCCGCCTTCGGAGCTACGCCGGTGACACTCTCAGATTTCTTTTCCAGTGTCAATACGATTTCCTGGATCACCTCCTGCCGGGTCTTTGCATCATTGAGGGAACATCCGTCCTGGTTCAGAATCCACGGGTCATGGATCTCCATGAGACATCCATCCCCGCTGGCTCCGATCCCGGAAAGTCCCGATATACACCATGCCAGCTGAATCAGGCCGGCCATTTCCTGAAAAGCTTTCGGCGCCGCCGGAGGATTCGTATAAAAACCCACCGGCGTGCAGATGGAATCCGGAAGCCCCCAGTTCTCCATGATAATGGACGCCACCAACCCGTCCGTGGTACCAAAAACATCCATCTCCACCTCATGCAGGAGGCGTTTGTGATCACGGGCTTTCCGGACACAGTGGGAAAAATCACGGGGATCATGAATGGCAAGAATCAGCTTTCCGATTCCATGGAGCAGTCCGGCAATGTAAAGTTCGCCCGGCAAAACATCCATCTTCAGATTCGGATGACCCAGCCGCCGGGCGGCAACGGCACAGGCCCAGGAGTGGGCCCAGCAGTCCTTCACGGAAAACCCCTCGACAGGGGGGATCTTTGGAAGCATTTTTTGAAAAAAGTACAGGCACACGGAATTGATAGCCTCATCCAGACCGATGCGGATGATTGCCTTCCTGAGGCCCACAATTTTATGGACACTGCTGTAATACGGGGAATTGGCCAATTGCAGTACCCGGGAAAGCAGGCCCGGATCGGTTTCCACAAGACCGGCAAAAGCGGAAAGGTCTATTTGAGCAACGGGTTGGCGGGCCATCGCAAGCAGTCTCATTCCTGCAGCCGGCAGGGGCGGAAGCTTTACGACGGAAGATACAATTTCCAGGGCAACGGCACTGGCGACCAGTTTTTCTCCCTGCATCGAATTCTCCATTCCCGGATCTTCCGGTCCGTTCAAAGTATTAAGGACAAGAATTCAGGCATCCTTCAATTGTTAGTTGCCGTTTTTGGCCCCCTTTTACAAGGGTTCTTTGCCATCCTTCATACTCGTTTTTTCTTTTGATCCATCTGAATGTTCAGGGTTTATCATAACATC
>DATFJZ010000173.1:0-4108 GCA_035268945.1 Desulfobacteraceae bacterium
CTCTGGGAGGGGTGGTCGGATTATGACACCATCGAGACCCGGTTCGACCGACCGGTTTTCGGCGTCACCACCGATATCATGGTCAAAGAGTGGAAGGACACCCTGACGTACAACCTGGGGCTGGAATATCTGTACAGCGACGATTTGACCCTGAGAACCGGCTACCTCTACCGGGAAGGCGCCGTCCCGGACCACACCTTTGACCCCTCCCTGCCCGATGCCGATGCCCACCTCTTGGCCCTGGGAGGAGATTATGGCTGGGGCCGGTACACCCTCTCCCTGGCCTATGTTTATGAATGGCAGGAGGAGAGAGACAAGGAGACCAACCTGGGCGCCAGCCTGGGGGGAACTGCCAACGGCCGATACAACTCGGACATCCATTTTCTGGCGGCCAGCCTCAAGATGAAATTCTGATAAATCCGGTTCTGCCGGACAGCAAAGGAGCACCGTGGTATGGAGCGCATCAGGGCCACCGTACGTCGACTGACAACACCGAAACGAAGCGATGATCCCCAGGCCATGGACTACTGGCAGGAACGTATCCTTTTGAACCTGCTCTTTGTCTGCGCGGTTCTCGGTTTTGTGGTCTATTTCCCCAGTGTCGGCCTCTCCATCAAGGAGGGGCTGTACTCCATTGCCGTTGGTGATACCCTGATCTATCTCTGGGTGCTGGTGCTTCTCTTCCACCCGACCCTCTCCTACAATGCCAGGGCCGTGACCTTCTGTGGCATCTCCCATCTGCTTGGACTGGTGCTGCTCTTTGTCCTGGGCCCCTTTGGCGCCGGTCCTGTGTGGCTCTTTGCCTTTCCCGTGCTCACCGCCCTTTTTCTCGGTTTTAAAAGCGGCATGATAGCCCTTTGCATCAATGCCCTCACCATTGCCGGTATCGGTCTGCTGGTGATGTCCGACGTTTTGGGATGGGGTGCTGAGGCGATCAATCCCCATCAGAAATGGATCGTCACCAGCCTTAATTTCATGCTCCTCAATATCGTAGTGGTGCTTTCGGTTTCATCGGTTTTAAAGGGGTTGTACCACTCCCTGGAGCGGGTTGTCCGATCGGAGCAACGATACCGGCGGATATTTGAAAATATCCAGGATGTCTACTATGAGGAAAATCTTGACCAGGGGATCATCGAAGAGATCTCCCCCTCCGTTGAAAAAATCTCTTCTTACACCCGCCATGAGCTGCTTGGCAAGCCGTCTCACCTGTTCTATGAAAACCCTCAAAGCAGAAAATCCCTGGTCCAGGCGATTGCAACCAGGGGTCAACTGACGGATTACCACATCCATTTGAAGGACCGGGACGGCTCCGTCCATGTCTGTTCCGTCAATGCCGCCCTGGTTAAAGACGATCAGGCCGGCGGGCCCTCTGTTGTGGGGATCTTCCGGGACATCACCCGGCAGACGGAGATGGAAGAGGAGAACCGGGCCCTCCAGGGACAGCTGGAAAGGGCCAAAAAGATGGAAGCCCTGGGGCTTCTGGCAGGCGGGGTGGCCCATGACCTGAACAATGTCCTGTCGGGCATTGTGGGCTATCCAGAAGTGCTTCTACTGGACCTTGACAGCCAGAGTCCCCTGACGGCTCCCCTGAAAGCCATTCAGGCCTCGGGCCAGAAGGCCGCTGCCATCGTTCAGGATCTGCTGACTCTTTCCAGGAGGGGGGTTGCCTCCATGGCGGTGGTTAACCTCAATGACCTGGTCCTGGACTTCATGGAAACACTGGAGTATGCCAGGATTCTCCAGCACAACCCCCATTCCAGGATAGAAAAGGCAATTGATGCCAATTTTCCCTTTATCATGGGCTCCAGGGTGCATCTCTCCAAAACCGTCATGAACCTTCTGTCCAATGCCGCCGAAGCCCAGGCAAGGGGTGGAGAGATACGGATCTCCACCAGGAACCTCACGGTGACGGCCCCCATCAGCGGATACACCCGGGTGGAACCGGGGGACTATGTCACCCTTGCCGTTGCCGACCAGGGCTCGGGCATTGCTCCGGAAGACATGGAACGGATTTTTGAACCTTTTTTTACCAAAAAAGTGATGGGAAGAAGCGGCACCGGCCTCGGCATGGCAGTGGTGTGGGGAACGGTGAAGGACCACGGCGGCAGCATCGACGTTACGAGCCGTCCGGGCAGTGGAACCACCTTTACCCTCTATTTCCCTGTTACCCGGGAAAAGGGTTGCCAGCCGGAAATTTCCGGTTCTTTTGAGGATTACTCCGGCAGGCGACAGCACGTGCTTGTGGTGGACGATGTCCTGGAACAGAGGGAGATGGCAGCGGTGATGCTTTCAAAACTCAACTACCGGGTCTCATCGGTGAATAGCGGTGAAGCGGCCCTGGCCTTTGTTCAAAATACCCCTGTGGATCTGCTGCTTGTCGACATGATCATGGATCCGGGCATGGACGGTCTGGAGACCTACGAGAAGATCCTTGCCGTCCATCCCGGACAGCGGGCGGTGATTGCCAGCGGTTTTTCCGAAACCCACCGGGTCAGGCAGGCGATGGCCCTGGGGGTTTCCCAGTATGTTAAAAAACCCTATGGGATGAAAGAGATCGGCAGGGCCGTTCAAAAAACCCTGGCAGGTTAACCGGGTCAGCATGGATCGGGCTAAAACGCCTTGACCAGGGTTTGAGCATGACATCGGCCGTGCTGCGGTTGAAAACCATTCATGCCATGGTGGGGTCACAGACGGCTTGCCCTCACAGCCGCGCCGATGGCTCCGTTGACCTGGGCCGAGGGGAGAACGTCGATGGCAAGGCCAAGGAGGCTCTCCAGGGCCCTGACCATGCCGATGTTTTTGGCCACCCCCCCGGTCATCATCACAGGGGGCTTGATCTTGATTTTCAGTGCCAGGGAGGCAATGCGGGCCGCTGCGGAATCATGGATGCCGGCAATGATGTCTTGTCGCCGGTGCTGCCCTGATATCATGGAGATCACCTCGGATTCGGCAAACACCGTGCAGATGCTGCTGATCCGGGAAGGCGTTGTGGCGGCAAGGCCCATCTCTCCCATGTCGTCAAGGTCCACCTCCATCACCCGTGCCATCACCTCGAGGAACCGGCCGGTGCCGGCGGCGCACTTGTCGTTCATGGCAAAATTGTCCACCCCGCCCTGGTCGTTGAGGAGAATGGCCTTGCTGTCCTGGCCCCCCACATCGATGATTCCCCTGGTGTGGGGGGCCAGGAAAAAGGCCCCGGTGCCGTGGCAGATGATCTCGGTTACCGATCTGGCCGCAAAGTCAACACTGTTGCGGCCGTAGCCTGTTGCCACCACGGCCTTGACCTCCTCCCCGGCAATCCCCGTCTGTTGGAGCAGCTCTTCAAACACCCGTCTGCCCACCGTGGAGGCTCTGTAGCCCGTGGGGATCACGTTGGTTCCCACCACCCGGTCCTCTTTGATGATTGCTGCCTTGGCAGTGATGGAGCCAACATCCACACCGGCGTAAACCTTTGGGTTTCGTCGTTTTTTATCCTTCGTTTGAATCATCGTTTTTAATAACCTTCTGATATTATTGTGGTCAGATCCGCTGTCTTCTATCGTTTCTGTTTGATGATCTCCATAAAGGCATCGATGCGGGTCTCCACCTGCCCCCTGGAAAAGGAACGGGGATCTGTCATGTCGGCCTCCACCATGAGCACCGGGATGCCGCATCGTTTCCGGACAATCTCCATGATATCCATCTGGCCGAAGGAGTAAGGCTTGCATGACCGGTTGGAGTGCATGACCAGACCGTCGGCCCGGTAAACGTTCACCATTTCGATGACCTGTTCGGCCATCTCATCGATGCCGATGTTGAGATAGATCCGGGTGTACGCCTCTGCCATGGTGTCCAGGAAGTTCTTTTCGTCCAGGTATTCCAGGGAACTGCACCACGCCGACGTGTAGGTGTCCGCCACAAGGCAGGCCTGGTGGCCGGCAAAGGTTTCTGACAGCCATTTCAGTTCGTTCCAGATGGGCAGGTTGTCCCAGAGCAGGCGGTATTTTTCCCCGGGCACGGCGGCGATGCCCTGGTCCACCCGCCGGCCCATCTCGTCGAGGAGATCCCCGTAGAAGTCCACCGCTGTTTGTGTGCCCCGCAGGGTGACGATGAGGGCGAGGAAGAAAAA
>DATFJZ010000174.1:0-5783 GCA_035268945.1 Desulfobacteraceae bacterium
ATCGACCCCATCAACCGGGAGCATCTCCAGAACGAGTTTCTAAAAATCCAGGAAAAGGTGAAAAAAACCATCGTGTTTGTCACCCACGACATCGACGAGGCCATCAAGATGGGGGACAAGATCTGCCTGCTCCAGGACGGCAAGCTGATCCAGTTCGCCTCACCGGAAGAGATGCTCACCCATCCCAAAAACGAATTTGTCAGCGATTTTGTCGGCGGCGATCGAACCATCAAGCGGCTCAACCTCTTTTCCCTGAACAAGGTGATGCGAACAGATCCCCCCGTTGCAAGGGAAACCGTCACCCTCAACGAAGCACGGGAGCTGCTCTCCAGCTACGGCACCGATTCCCTGGTGGTGGTGGATGAAAACAACCGACTGACGGGAATGGCGGGGAAGAAGGCCCTTGACAAGAGAGCAGAAACCCTTTCCGAGGTTGCCGGTCCCACGAACGCCTTTCTCGAGAGCACCGCCAGCCTGAAAGACGGTCTGTCGGAGATTTTCACCCATGATGTGGGTTTTCTGGTTGTTGTTGACGGCAGCAGGAAGGTGGTCGGCTGGCTTACCACCGATGATATCAAAAAAGCGCTTCAGGCGTAATGCTATGGATGGCCAAATGACAATTGCTGACCAAAAGGAGTGAGACAATGAACTCTGGTGTTATTAGTGAACTCATAAAAAAGATCCTCCCGGCCGTTGCCACGGTGGCCGTGATCGTCTTTCTCTACCACACCTACGGGGCCTGGGAGTATACCCTGGCAAACCTGTCGGAATTTTTTAAACTGACCCTTGAGCATCTCCTGCTGGTACTGATCACCATGGTTTTTTCCGTATCCATCGGTGTCACCCTGGGAACGATGATGACCCGGCAAGGATGGGAAAAGGTGTCTCCGGTGATCATGGCAGTGGTAAATGTGTGGCAGGCCATCCCCTCCCTGGGGGTGATCGCCCTGGCCTACGGCCTTCTTCCCCTGGTGGGTCTTTCCGGAATCGGAATGGTGCCGGCCCTCATCGCCATTTTCATGTTTTCGGTGGCCCCGGTGGTGAGAAACACCTATGCCGGTATCGAATCGGTCAGCGATGACATGAAGGAGGCTGCCACGGGCATGGGCATGACCAAGGGGCAGATTCTCTTTCAGATCGAGCTGCCCAATGCCCTCCCCGTTATCATGGGGGGGATCCGAACCTCCACGGCCCTTGTTGTGGGCACAGCTCCCCTGGCCTTCCTCATCGGCGGCGGGGGGCTGGGATTCTGGATTTTCACCGGCATCGCCCTGGTGGACATGGGCATCATGACGGCAGGAGCCGTTCCCGTGGCTGTTATCGCAATGCTGTTTGATTATATTTTGGAGCTTGCCGAACAAGTCGTTGTCAGCAGGGGAGTGCTGGCCGATGATGCTCAGATGGCGGCTCTTTAGGGAGAAAGTTCCCCCAGACTGAAGTTTTTTTTAATATTTTAATGTTAAGGAGGTAGTTCAAATGAAAAAAGTGACCTTGTTTTTCACCGCAGTGGTATTTTTGCTGGCTTCAACGGTTTCTTTTGCCGGTTCCGGTGTCAAGGTGGCATCCAAGAACTTTACCGAGCAGCTGGTCCTGGGACAGATCATGGTCCAGTTGCTCCAGGACCGGCACATTCAAGTGGTGGACAAGACAAACCTCGGTGGTACCCAGGTGAATCGGAATGCCCTGGAACAGGGACAGATCGATCTGTACATGGAGTACACCGGCACCACATGGCTGACCCATTTTAACAAAAAAGAGGTGATCCGGGATGCAGACAGGCTTTATGAAAAGGTCCGCACCATTGACAAGAAAAAGAACAACCTGGTGTGGCTTGAGCCCTGTCAATTCAACAACACCTATGCCATTGTGATGAAAGAGGAAACAGCGGCAAAGCACAATATCACCACGCTTTCGGAATGGGCCGACTTTATCCGGGAGAACCCCGGAAAGATGAGTGTTGCCACCGGGCCCGAGTTTTACTCCCGCATTGACGGATTCAAGGGAATGATGGGCCATTACGATCTGGATTTCGGGGAAGACATTCCCGATTCCGATGTCAGCAAAATGGAGATCGCCCTGACCAAAAAGGCCGTGCGGGACGGCAAGGTGATGTGCGGCATGGCCTTTGCCACGGACAGCGCCATCATCGACTACGGGCTGAGGGTGCTGGAGGATGACAAAAACTACTTCCCCATCTACAACCCGGCTCCTGTGGCCAGGCAGGAGATACTGGACCAGTACCCCAAGCTTGCCTACACCCTGAACCAGATAGGGCCTTCCCTGGACACGGCCACCATGCAGCGGCTCAACTACCGGGTCAATGCCAATGGTGAGAAGCCCTCTTCTGTTGCCAAAACCTGGCTTGAAGGTGTTGGACTGATCATCAAAAAGAGAAAATAGACCAGCAGACCGCCACTGTTCGGAGGGCAGGGGGTGCCTCCACCGCCCTGCCCTTCGAACATCTGTTTGACAAACAGCCGTCGATCATGTAAAAAACCCAGCTTCACCATAGGATAAACAAACCAACAGGGAAAAAAACAATAGACTCGTTAAGCCGGATCATTAACACAAAATCAGCCCAGTTTACGCCCAAGGCCAAGCTTCTGGGCAAGTATATACTGGAACATCCCAACAAGGCGGTTTTCATGACCACAAGGGAGCTTGCCGCCACCGTGGGAACCAGTGAAGCCACGGTGGTGCGCTTTGTCCGGAATCTGGGCTACAGCAGCTACTCCGTGTTCATAAAACATTTACGCCAGCGCATTGATTCGGAACTGACCCTGATGGACCGAAACAGGCTTGCCGAAACGGATGAAGCCGGGGGCAGTGCCGGCCTGGCAAATATAGTGAACCAGGAAATTGAAAATCTGAAAATGCTCCAGGCAAGTATTGACCCGGATCAAGCCGATAACATCGTCAAACTCCTCGGTCAATCGGAATTTGTCTATGTTGTCGGTTCCCGCCTCTCCTACGCCCCTGCATATTACATGGGGTGGGCAATGACAAAAATAAGGAAAAACATCCACATTCTAAAGGGAAGCGACCGCACCGCCGTGGATTGGCTGACCATCGCCTCCCCGGACTCGGCCGTGGTTATCGTGGCAACATCCCGGTACCCCAACGAGCTGATCCGGATCGGCAAGATGGTCCGCCGCCAGGGGCTGAAACTGATCCTTCTTGCCGACAGCACCTCGTGCCCCCTGATCCATTTCAGCCACCACAGCCTTGTTTCCCCTTTGAAGGCCATCCCCTATATGGGCAGCCCCACATCCCTGACCTGCCTGATCAAATTTCTCGTGCATGCCGTGGCGGAAACCACCCAGGGTGAAGCCCTTACGGCCCACCAGGAGAAGCTCGAGCAGGCCTACCGGGAAAACGATATCCTCTTCAACTTTGAAAAAAAATAATCAGCTCAACTTTCTGACTGGTCTTTTTCTAAGAGGGGTCAGGCTTTTGTTGGTTTTTTTTATATGAAAGTCGTGGTGAGTCATCAGCCGTCATACAATGGTTTTGATCCAGGTGGTGAAGCGTTCTTCCCCTGCGGGAACCAGGTTGAATTCGGCCCCTGCGTCCATGATGGCCTTGACCATGCTCCTGCCGTAGCCCCTGGAACAGGTGAAAATCAGTGCCGGACTCTCTGGTTTTCTGCTCAGGACAACGATCTGGGCCGGCACATGGAAAAGGGGGCCCTGGACAAGGAAGGGGGCTTTTTTCCCCGGCTCCAGAAAATCGAGGCTGGTGAGTTTTTCCCCAATGGAAAAGAGCGCTTTCCCCATGATTGCCACACACATGGCAGCATCGGTGACATCCGTATAGGCGGGATCATCGGGCAGTTGTGGCGGCGAGCCGTCAAGATGCCACACCGATGCCTGGGTTCGGTTCATCCGGTTGACCAGAAATCCGTTTTCAAGCACCGACATGCCCGGTGTTTCAGGGACGGCAATGCCAAAGGGGTGAAAGGATGAAAGGCTGCCATCCTGGAGGTCAAACCGGGGTTTGTGGCTCAAATCCACAATGCACGGTTCGGTTTCCTTGTCATAGGCCATTGCCACCTTCCAGCCGCCTCTGTTTTCCACCCGTTTGGGTGTTTTTTCAAAGGAGACCGGAGATTCTCTTACGATGTTTGTCATTGGTATCACCCTTTCATTCTCTGTCCGTCAGGATCGTAAAACGGGACCGTTACAACCTTGCCGTAAAGCCGCTGTTCGCCGCATTCGTCTTCAAAAATGGCAAGACGTGTTCCAGTCTTTGAAAGACTCGATTCCACAAGGGCCATGCCAACGGATCGGTCCAGTGAAAAGCTCTTTCTTGCCGTGCAGATGTAACCTCTGATCCTTTCGTCAACCACAAGGGAGCCGTCTTTGGGGACCGGCTGGTTCTCTTCCATCTCAAAGCCCACAAGCTTCAGCCGTGTTTCATCGTCCTGGGCCTGATCCAGGGCAACCGTGCCCACTGTTTTAAAGCCGGTTTTTTTCCTGTCCCAGAGAAATCCCATATTGATGTCGAGAAGGTTGGTCCGCTGTTCCGATTCCGACCCGAGGATCACATGGCACTTTTCCATGCGAAGAACATTCTGAGCCTCAACCCCGAAATTGGCAATGCCGAACGCCTCACCGGCATCCGTTAGCATCTGCCACAGGGATTTCATGTACGATGAGGGAACGTGGAACTCATAGGAGAGCTCGCCGACAAACCCCAGGCGCATCACCCGCACCGGAATGGTTTCTCCGATGAAAAATTCCCTGTACCCGGAAAAACCAAAGGCCTGGTTGGAGACATCCGCGGTGGTGATCTTTTCGAACACCTTCCTCGCATTGGGGCCGGCCAAATTGATTACCCCCATGGCATCGGTGAGGTTGACCATGTGGAAATCCCAGTTGTCAAACCGGGTGTGATAGCGTATCCACTCCACCGTGGCCCCGGCCCTGCCCGTGGAGGTGGTGATGTAGTAGTCGTTTTCAGCGATTTTGATGATCACCCCGTCGTCGATGACGCAGCCGTCGTCGTTGCACATGGCAGAGTATTTGACCCTGCCGGGCTTTACCTTTGAGATGTCACTGACATACACCCGCTGAAGGGCCTTTAAGGCATCGGGCCCGTGGATTCTGAACTTTCCCAGGGTCGAGGCGTCAAGGATTCCCACATTGTTTCTGACATTTTCGATCTCTTTTCGGCAGAGAAGATCATCGGAAAAATACCGGGCCCGTTCCCAGACGCCGATGCGCCGGAATATCCCCCCCTCCCTGCGCTGCATGGCATCCATGGGGGTGCGTTTTCTCATGTTGTGGTTGGTGCCGGCATAGGTGGCGATGAGGGGGGGAACCAGGGGAGCCCTGACATTGGTGGGTTTTGCCGACATCCCCCTGAACGCCTGATACCGGGCGGTGTACAGGGGAAGGTTGTGTCCTGGGATTCCCCCCTGGCCCGGTCCAGTGCCGGCCGAGGTGAACCGCTTGATCAGCTCGGGCACATCAAACCCCGTGTCGATGGCCTGCCGGATGTTCTTGATCGTGGTGTCTTCATCAAAACAGATGAAGCTCTTGCGGCCCTTGACAGGGGCTGTCACCAGCTTGGTTCCCCGTTTTGCACCGGGAAGGGCGGCAAGGGTTCGTTTTGCTTCGTCGATGTCAGCGGCACTGCCCCTGCCGCAGTCAAGGGCCCCTTGAAGACCGGCCAGGGTTCCCGATGCTTCAATGGCAAGGGAATCGTCAAGACCTGCAACCCTTCCGGCCATATGCATTTTTTCGGGAACCTTCTCCGGCAGGAAGCAGCCGGTGTGGTCG